>JBEAPQ010000103.1:0-2735 GCA_041164325.1 Planctomycetota bacterium
ACATGGATTGGTAGCGCCATGTTCGGGGCGGGAGTAGCCTTCGCGGAGGCCGAACAACCTGACTTGCGGATGTGGACGTCGCTGCCGTCGACCTACTTCGCGGCGCTCGTCGATCGGCCGACAAGTGGTGCACTTGAACTCGAAGTCGTATCGGATGAGGGGAGCAGCACGCTGTCGGTGGAGGTTCCCACCGGTCTATCTCTGGTGTACGTGCGCTCCCTGGAGCCGGGGTTGACGGTGGCCCACGCGACTGCCATCCGGCCAGGGCGGGAGAGTGGGCGCCCGACCTTGGACATGGGCACGACGTCGAGTGAGCCCGCGAGAGTTGACGAGGCGGTGTCCGCCAATGCGGCGGGCGTCGAACCATCCGGCGATCTCGCCGCTGTCTACGCGCCGGTTCTTGTCGCGAGGATGACTGCGGCGGGTGAGCCGATCACGGAGGACGAGGCTCGCGTGATCGTTCGGCAGCGCCTGAGCGATGGCCCGATCGAGGCTCCGAGTGTTGCGGCGGGTACGCGCGATCTTGGGCCGTTGGTTCCTTCCGGTGATCAGGTCATCACCTTCGCAGCGCCCGTCGATCGACATGCGTTCGTGAAGTTGGTTGCCTTGGATGGAAGCGGTCGGAGCACCCCGTTGTTCCTGCCGATGTCGCGCAGGGCCAACCTGCGACTCGTGCCCGGCGAGTACTCCGTCCTGGTGGCCACCGGCGACGACTGGTACGGGTGGGATCTCGACTTCGGCCCAGACGCCGAGTACTTCGAGTTGGCGCCAACCGTCGTGGTCGAGTCCGAGACGGTTGGGCCCATGACGATTTCGCTGGGGCATCCGGAGTTTCCGTCGGACTACCACACTCGGCAGTCGCCAAGCCGAGATGCTCGGATTGAGGTGATTGCTCGGGATGAGTTCATCCAGCAGTGACCGATCGCGTCGTCGCGGTGTTCCGGGGCGCCCGACAAGGCCTGCAACTGCAGGAGCACGTGATGCCGAGTTGCGCTTCGCGCAGACGTGGTACGGCGAAGGTCCTCCCGAACTGCGGTCGCCTCTGTGCTGTCGCGGGGGTCCTATGGCTGGTCGGTTGTTCGGTTGGTGGGAGTCATCCGCCGGGGAGGGATCGTGACTCCGAGCTGATTGCTGCGATCGACCCGGAATTGAACTTCGAGGTGCCTCTGCATGCTGGATCTGAAGCGGCGCTGAGCAGTGGCAGTGACACGTCGGACTCGTCGGTGATCGGCGTGTCTTCCGGCGCGCAACAGGCCCGCGAGCCCGGGCAGCACGACGCCGAGGACGTCGCCCCATTGCATGAGGCTGCGGCGCTGGTGTCGGGTTGCGTGCGCGTCGCGGAGGCTCGAGGCGTTCAGGTGCTGACGTTCGATCGCGGGCGATCGCACGGCATCACGTTGGATGACGTGGTGTTGGTCTGGATCAGGGGCGAGAAGGGCATGCTGGGGCTCGCGTACTGCCGATGTTGGCCGGGAGATCAGGTCACGACGCTTCGTCCGATCGTCTTGCGTGAGAAGCATGACGACGGTCTCGGTCGGAGCCGAGACGCGCAGCAGGTGCTGGACCTGTTGGCAGACATCGGCGAACGTGAGTCGGTGGCCCGGCAGCGTGCTGCGGCACAGAGTTTCTCGGATGCAAGTATGGCCGCGGGAGCGGCCTTGTTGATGCAAGCGTCGCAAGCGAAGAGTGCGAGTGACGAAGAGCGGTCCAACGCCGCGGCCTTGGGGACGCTCGCGGCCATCGTCGGCCTATTGGCGAGGCCTTCGGATGATGAAGTCGCCGATGGGCGATCAGCCGCGGTCCCGGAGACCGAGATGTTTGGGACGGTGGTGCGGAGAGGCCGTGGCGAGCCCGCCCCGCCGCAGTGAATCTGGTCTCGCCTCGAAGGTGAGCGAGAAGGTGGCCGAGAAGGCCTGCTCGCTCTCTCTCTGTGTTGGAACCCCGGCGCCGAGTGGGGCGGGGCTGGTGTACTCCGGCCTCGGCTGCGGATCGCTCGACCATGCATGGAGAGTTGCGAGCGTAGGGCTCGTCGAGATCAGGCCGCAGGGGAGTACCCGATCCGACGCCATCATTTAGCGGGAGTCGGGGGAGTCACATCCTCAGCGGTGGGAAGGTGCTAGACAGGGCAATAGGATGCTGGTTGAGCGGCGTCTTCCCCGACGTCGGGTACTCTGCCGAGGCTACGCGAGCCTCGCGCGTACGAAAGTCCGGTGGTCGAGCGAGCGGTGTTGTTCACGGAGAATCACGCTGCCGAGTCTGTACGCGTGTCATGCAGGCATTGGGAGGCAGGCGCATGGGCGCGATTCTGATTTGGGCAGTCACCTTGATCTGGGCGCCGGCGTCGGTCGCGGAGATCCAATCGGTGGCGGAGTTACCGGGGGTCACCGCCCAAGCGACTGCGGTGCGCCTCGTCGTCGCCACCTTCGACGAGCACGGCACGATGCCGGGGCTCGGGTCGGCGGTGGCGGACCTGCTGATTCGGGCAATCGATCGCGACGACATCGTGCTGCAGGAGCGAGGGCAGTTTCGGCGGGTGGTCGAGGAGCGGCGTCTCGCCGAGACCGATCTCGTCAACCGCGCCCGTGAATTGGGACAGATCGAGGAGGCGCGGCTTGTGCTCGTGGGCAGCGTCTACCGCCTCGACGACCGCTATCTGTTGAGCGCCCGCGTGGTCGATCTCTCGGCCCGCATCCAGGAGGGACAGGTCGGCAGCGTGATCGTCCGCACGATCGACG
>JBEAPQ010000104.1:0-4191 GCA_041164325.1 Planctomycetota bacterium
GGCCCCGAACGGCCTCGACGCTGAGTCCGAGAGCCGCCCCTGCGTCCGAGTAGCTCATGCCTTCCATCGAAGTCAGCACCAGCACGGCCCGATCGAGAACCGGCTCGTGGGAAAGCGCGGCTTCGATCGCGGCACGTCGTTCGTTGGCTACGGCGTCGAGCATCGGGCCGCGGCGGTCCTCGACGGACCAGAATCGCTGCAGCCAGCCCAGCAGACGACGCCGTCGTCGACGACGGCGCACCTCATCCAGAGCGACCCGCACGGAGACCTTCAGCAACCAGTGACCGATGTCGCCTCGACCATCGAAGGCCATGAGCCGGCGAGGAAGATCGACGAAGACATCGTGCAGGCAGTCGTAGGCGAGCTCTCGGTCGAGAACGATGCGCCCGATGACGCGGCACATGTCCGCGGCGTGCCGCTCGTAGAGCCGTCGGATCAGCCATTCCCGCAGCGCTTCGATGTCTCGCGGAGGCTCGTCGTCGGGGATCCACTCACGACAGCGGGCGGCGAGACTTCGGTCCCAGTCGTCGTTCGCGGCATTCGTCATGGGGCGGGATGGCGCTCGTCGGCCCATGATCCCAGCCTCCAGGTCACCGCGTCGAGCCCCTGCGAGGAATCCACCTCCGATCCACGAAGAGCACTCGTGCCGCAGTGGCTCCGACTGCCCCTCCGCGGCATTCTGACGCCGTGCATGCCCCGACGCCCAACGAGGTCCGCGCGCTGCTCGCCCCGTTCGACGCCCTCGACCGGAGGGTCACCGGGGGCGTGATCACCCTGCTGATGCGAGACCCCGAGAAGGTCCGCGACCAGGAGTGGCTTGCCGAGCGCTTCGTCGAAGTCGCGGTCGTCGCCCACGGCTTCCCCGAGGACGGCTCCGCCACGACCGACGACGTCGAAGTCGTGCGGCTCTACGCCGAGGCACGGCGACGAGCGATCCTCAACGCAGCGATCGCGCTCTTCGTCCGCGCCGCCGTCGAGCTCAGCGAGGCCGGCGGAACGCCGACCCACGAGCGCGCGCACGCCGTGATCCGCACCTACCTGGGCAGCGATTGAGCGCCGCTCGTCGGTGTCGACGTCACCGTTCGTGACGTGCGCCACACAGGGTGGGTGAGGCCGGATGGCCCCGCCAGGATGCCCACCCCGCACGACGCGCTCTTCTGCCAGGTCTTCTCCGACCCGCGCCACGCGGCGGGCGAGATACGAGCAGTCCTTCCAACTGGCCTCGCGGCCCTGGTGGACTGGTCGACGCTCGTCGCAGCTCCGACTGCGCTCAAGGACGTCGCGCGCGGGGACCGCCACGCCGACCTGCTGTTCAGCGTCGAGATCGGATCGAACCCCACCTATCTCTACCTGCTCCTCGAGCACAAGAGCCACGACGAGCGGGAGCCCGTGCTGCGCCTGTTGGAGTACGCGACGCGGATCATGCTCCGCCATGCCCGCGAACACCCCGAGGAGGGGTCCCTCCCGCCCGTGCTTGCCGTCGTGGTCCACCACGGCCCGGGCACGTTCCGTCGGGCAGACGATCTCCGATCGCGATACCAGCTCGGATCGGGGCTCCGCGCCATCCTGGAGGGGTACATCCCGCAGTTTCGCGTCGTCGTCGATGACCTGACACGGACGCCGCCGGAGGTTCTCGCCAGCCGGACGATGTCGGCGATGGCGAAGCTCGTCCTGGTCACGATGCAGCGCGCGACTTCGAACCGTAACCTGGCTGCCATTCTGCGCGGGCTGGGGAGCCACTTCGCGGCTGCCCACCGGGAGGGCGGCGATCCAGCACTTCTCGCGGCTGTGCTAAGCTACCTCGGCAAGGTCCGGGACACGCCGCTGCGGGAAGTCCAGGAGGCGATCCGCGTCGAACTCGGACCGGACATGGAGGAGATGATGATCTCGACCTACGACCAAGTGCTGCAAGAAGGCCATGCGCGCGGCTTTGCCGAGGCACTCCGCGAGCAGATCCGTGCACGGTTCGGCCTGATCCGTGAAGACCTCGAGGCACGTATCCAGGCGGCAGACCAGACTGAGCTTCGGCGGCTGGTGATCCGGGTCCTGTCAGCGCGAAACGTGGACGAAGTCTTCGCGCACGACTGAACTGCACTGGCCTTCGCCGGTGAGCGCGGCCTCGTGCGGTCGATCAGGCTCGCGCAGACATCGCTGTCCGCACGGTGCGCCGGAACCGCATGCAGTCCATTCCGCCGAAGACCAGCAGGTAGAGACCGCAGATGGCGATGCCGAGTGCCGGCTCCGCGCCGGACACAGCCGTGCCGAACGACACAGCCAGCGCTGCGGCCGCGTGACCGAAGAACCGCCGCCCGCCCCCTGCTGACCCCGCGGCACAGGCCATGAGCCCCAGGAGTGCGGCGGGCAGGCCTGCCGCCCACGCGGTGCCGTCGGACGCCGGAACCTGCACGGAGTCCCGCGAGCCCAGCCAGGCCGTCGCGCCGACGGCAGCCAGGACGAGCAGGCCGAGGGCCAGCGCTTTCCACCATGCGCTGTCCAGCCGTTCCGGCTCGCGGTCGTCCGATCGGAGCGCGGCGAGGCCGGGTGCCACCCACCGGCGATGGGCCGGCCCGTAGAACGGCTGGACAGCCAACGCAGCAACCGGCCCGAACACGACCTGGTCGAGTGCCCAGGCGAACGCCACGCCGAGGATGGCCACGCCGGCAAGGACCTCGACGAGCCCTCCCTGGAGGGCAGCCGGGTTTGGCATGTTGCCAGACGGTCGGTTCGGTGGGGTCATCCGTTGGAGGCTCCGGTCGAGAGGTTAGGCACGGCGCGCGGTAGCGGACAACGGGCGTTGTCCAGCTCCCTCGAACTTGGGGTTCGTCCGCGCGCCAAAGGCCCGTAACCTCCCTCTCCCATGACGCCTGCACCCGACTTCTCGGCGGTTCCATACGGCTTCGACGAGGTCCAGGTCCCGACGCCCGCGGCGAAGGCTCCTTGCCCGACGCCCGAGGGCATCGACATCGCGCCGATCCCCGGACCACAGGACGTCGCCGGGCTGGAGGGGCAGATCGACTCGCTGCCGGGCATCGCCCCCTTCGTCCGCGGACCCTACCCGACGATGTACGCCGGACGCCCGTGGACGATCCGCCAATACGCGGGGTTCTCGACGGCCGAAGAGAGCAACGCGTTCTACCGCCGCAACCTCGCGATGGGACAGCAGGGGCTGAGCGTCGCCTTCGACCTCGCCACCCACCGCGGCTACGACTCGGACCACCCGCGCGTCGTCGGCGACGTCGGCATGGCGGGCGTCGCGATCGACTCGATCCTCGACATGCGGGTCCTGTTCGACGGCATCCCGCTCGACCGCGTGTCGGTGTCGATGACCATGAACGGCGCGGTCATCCCGATCCTCGCGCTCTTCGTGGTGGCCGCCGAGGAGCAGGGGACCGGTCCGGACCAGCTCACCGGGACCATCCAGAACGACATCCTCAAGGAGTTCATGGTCCGGAACACCTACATCCATCCGCCCGGACCCTCGATGCGGATCATCGGCGACATCTTCGCGTGGTGCGCCGAGCACATGCCGCGCTTCAACTGCATCTCGGTGTCGGGCTACCACATGCAGGAAGCCGGCGCGACCGCGGACCTCGAGCTCGCCTACACGCTGGCCGACGGGCTCGAATACCTCCGCACCGGCGTCGCAGCCGGCCTCGACGTCGACCGCTTCGCGCCGCGGATCTCGTTCTTCTGGGCGATCGGCATGGACCTGTTCATGGAGGTCGCCAAGCTCCGCGCAGCGCGCCTGCTGTGGGCACGGATCGTCGAACGCTTCGGCGCCAAGGATCCGAAGTCGCTCGCGCTGCGCACCCACTGCCAGACGTCGGGCTGGTCCCTGACCGAGCAGCAGCCTTGGAACAACGTCACGCGCACGGCGATCGAGGCTCTCGGCGCAGCTCTCGGCGGCACGCAGAGCCTCCACACCAACAGCTACGACGAAGCGATCGCACTGCCCACCGCGCAGTCCGCACGGATTGCCCGCAACACCCAGCTGGTCCTGCAGGAAGAGACCGAGCTGTGCCGGATCATCGATCCGCTCGGCGGTTCCGAGCACGTCGAGAAGCTGACGCACGACCTCGCCGAGAAGGCGTGGGCACTCATCGAGGAGATCGAGGCCGCGGGCGGCATGGCCAAGGCCATCGAGCAGGGTCTGCCCAAGCTCCGCATCGAAGAGGCCGCCGCGCGGCGCCA
>JBEAPQ010000105.1:0-6850 GCA_041164325.1 Planctomycetota bacterium
GCGCCGAGCCCGGCCCGGTCGAGCGCGTCGCCGCTGTCGACGCCCGCCACGCGCGCGAAGTAGTCGCGCGTCCCGAGCAGCCCCGCGCACCCCTCGTGGCTGACCCCGCCGAGCTCGAAGCGGTAGGCCACGTCGGACTCCGGCACGAAGAAGTGGTTCGCGCCGACGAGACCTTCGAACGCGTCTCGCGAGCCGCAGAGGACGGCCATGTGCGGGCCGTACACCTTGTAGGTCGAGAACACGTAGAAGTCGGCGCCGAGCCCCACCCGGTCCACCGCCTGGTGCGGCGCGAACGCAACGCCGTCGACGACGACCCGGGCGCCGACGGCGTGGGCGCGCGCGACGATGCCGGGCACGTCCTCGATCCGGCCGAGGATGTTCGACACGTGGTGGACGGCGACGAGCCGCGTGCGCGCGCCGAGCAGGGCCTCGAGGTCTTCGAGACGGAGGTCGCCGGTCGCTGGATCCGCCTTCCACCAGCGGACGCGGTAGCCGCGGTCGGCCAGCCGGGCCCACGGCCCGATGTTCGACTCGTGGCCCGCGTCGCAGACGACGATCTCGTCGCGGCCCGGGACCGGCGCCCGTGCGTGCGCATCGGCGAGCGCCGCGCAGAGTGCCGACGTCGACGGACCGAGAATCACCGGATCGTCGGCGGCTGCGCCGCAGAGCACCCGCGCGAACGCCCGCGCGGCCTCGACCGTCGCGACCGCACGCCGGGACGTCCGGTAGTCGGCACCGAGCTGGACGTAGTCCTCGAGGAAGTAGGACCGGACCCGGTCCGCGACGTCCACCGGGACCTGGGACCCGCCCGCGTTGTCCAGCAGGACATCGGCCCCGCTCAGCCCGGGGAAGAACGCGCGCGCATCGGCCTGCTGCATCGCCGGAGTAGAGCGTGGCCGCGCGCTCTCGAAACGGATTTCTGCGGCCGCCAGGACAAGATCGCGCGCACCCATCTTCCTCCCTGCATGGGAGCAGAAGCAGCCATCCTGCCCAGTCACTTCGTGTCGTGCCGACGCACGCCGTCCCCAGGCCACGCGGCCGAGGCGATGCGTGCGCTCGAGTCCGCGGGCCGATCCGGGCTCTGCCGGACGCACGCGTTCTGCGCGCTCCCGACCGGCGTGTCGGCGCTGGTCACGTGCGATGCCGTGGCGATCGCCGCGCTGCGGTCCAGACTCCAGGTCCCCGGGACACCGCCGCCGCACATCTGGCCCGTGACCGATCTGCTTCCGCAACGCCTCCTCGTCAGCCACATCGACGCCGAACCGGTCCGTGCAGCCATCGCCCGCGATCCGCGCGGCTACGCGCACAGCAGCCTCGGCCTCCGACACGCGGGCGCAGGTCCCTGGCTCGAGGACTCCTGGCTCGCCGCAGCGTCCGCGCGCGCAGGCGGCTACTTCGAGGCGTTCCCCGCGCTGCGCCGGCCCGAACCCGTCGCCGCGCTGGTCGCGCAGGCAGGACGTGCCGGTGGGCTGGACCCGTCGATCGAGGAGTTCCGGCGCGGTGACCTGGGGTCCGCGGCGCGACACCTGCTGCACCGACTCGCACACCCGGACCGCGTCTGCACCCCTCTCGTCCCTCCGGAGGCCCTGCGGCTGGCATCCGACGACTCCCTCGGCCATGGCGATGCGGACGTCGTCCTGCTCCGGGTGCTCAGCGGGGAGTCGGCGGGCGCCCTCGCCGGTCGACGCGGTTGCGAGGCATCTGCCGTGCGGGAGATCCTCGCGCGGACGGCGCGGTACTTCGCGGCGCACACAGCTGCACTCGTCGCCGTGGCGGCGAACGCGTGCCGGATCACGGACGCGTTCTACGCGCCGTGGGGACCGGAACATGCGCCGGAGATCCGACGCCTCGAACCGCTCCGCTCGCCAGGACCGCAGCCCGCCACGCGCGGCCTCAGCGCGTGATGCAGCTGCTGCGAGACACGGCTCCTCGGCTCAGTAGGGCGAGTCGAGCAGCGACCAGACCATCTCTTCGACGTCCGGCTGCACCTTGTTGCAGAGGCGCTCGACCGGCGGGCCATCGGCCACGAGCTGGTCCACGATCTCCGGCAGGTCCGCCTCGGTGACCTCGCTGTAGAAGAGTCGATCCGGCCACACGGTCACGTTGACGCCGCACTCGCAGCCGCCGAAGCAGGGGTAGCGCCGCACCCGGACCTTCTCCTCGGAAGGGTCCTGGGCCTGGAGCATCTCCTTCAGGTTGTCGTGGAGGTCGCCGGAGCCCTTCTCCGTGCAATCTCCCCCTTCGCAGACGTAGACGAGTTTCTGTTCGCTCATGCGTGGTCTCGGTCGGGCCAGGCCCCAGTGAACGGTGCAACCGTGGATCGGGCGAGCTTTCGCCAAACTCGGCAGAGCGGTTTCGGCAAGACCGACCCTGTCTTGCCAAGGCCTCCACGCCCGCGTGCGGTTCCGCCCCGAGCGAAAGCAGCCGCGCCGACACGGGGAGCCTTGGGCGAAGAGTCGCCCGAGGCCCGGTGCAGACGCAGCTCCGATCGCTGCGAGGCCGTTCGGGTCAGTGGAACTTCACGTATTCGAAGTCCACCGGCTGGTTGTTCGCACCCATCGACGGCGGGGAGATGTAGTTGGCGAACTTGCCCGGCTCGTGGACAGCGACCATGCAGGACTTCACGTAGTCGCGGTCCTTCTGGCTCGGCAGCCACGCGTGGTGCTGCTTGGTCCACTCGGCTTCGGAGATCATCTCGCCCGACGGCGTGAACCGGTAGTGCGAGTAGACGCCCTGGTTCCGGTTGAACCGCGTGCTCGGGACCTCGAGCTGGAAGTCGACGCCCAGCTTCTGGAGGTCGCGGTTCCAGCGCTGCGCGATGCGCACGCAGTCGGCGCGGTAGGCGTCGAGCAGCAGGGCGTTCATCGCGCGGCGGAGCGGGATCTCCTTGCTGACCATGTGATCACCGTCCGGCACCTGCATCTGGTACGCCGCCTCGAGGGCCTTCGCGTCCCGGTAGATGCCGTCGCCTTCGCGGTAGCGACCCTTGAGGCCCGAGGCGAACGACTCGGCGGCGTTGGTCGAGTCCTCACCGCCGAACAGGTCCATGCTGCGCGACGCCCAGAAGTTGATGTAGCGCTGGATCATCTCGAGCGGGATCGCGCCCACGCTCATCGGATCGACGCCCTGCTGGACCAGCTCGGCGGCGCGGTGCGCGATGCGCCCCAGGCCGTTCTCGCCGGTCTGCATGTGGTAGGCCTCTTCCGTCAGCATGAACTGCGTCGTGCGCGCGAGAGGGTCGAAGCCCGACTCGGCCAGCGACGCGAGCTGGTACTTGCCGTCACGGTCGGTGAACGTCGTGAAACAGAAGAAGTCCAGCCACGTGTCGATGGGCTCGTTGAACGCTTCCAGGATGCGCGGGCTGTCCGCGTCACCGCTGTGGCGGTCGAGCATCGCCTCCGCCTCTTCGCGGCCGTCGGCCCCGAAGTAGGTGTGGAGCAGGTAGACCATCGCCCAGAGGTGACGGCCTTCCTCGACGTTGACCTGGAACAGGCTCCGCATGTCGTAGAGCGACGGCGCGGTGTGACCCAGGCGACGCTGCTGCTCGACCGAAGCTGGCTCGGTGTCGCCCTGCGTGACGATCAGGCGACGGAGACGGTTGCGGTGCTCGCCCGGGACTTCGCTCCAGACCGGTGCTCCGACGTTGTCGCCGAAGTGGATCTTCCGCTCGTCGACGCCGTCGGCGAGGAAGATGCCCCAGCGGTAGTCGGGCATCTTCACGTAGTCGAAGTGCGCCCAGCCGCCCTTGCCGACACCCACCGCCGTGCGGAGGTAGATGTCGTTCATGTTGAAGTCGGACGGCCCCATGTCCCTCCACCACTGGAGGAAGGCGGGCTGCCACTTCTCCAGGGCTCGGAGCAGGCGCTTGTTTTCGCGCAGGCCGACGTTGTTCGGGATCTTGGCTTCGAGATCGACGGTGCTCATGTCCTCCTCCAGTCGAAGCTGGCAGTCTCAGGCTTGCCGTAGCAGACGAGGGCGCCCTTTTCGCCGGTGGCATTCGGCCGGATGAAGATCCAGTTCTGCCACGCGCTCAGACGCCCGAAGATCTTGGAATCACAGGTCTCGGCACCGCCGAAGCGGAGCGAGGCCTCCATGCCGGTCAGCGCGTCGGGGCTGAGCGACGCGCGCTCCTCGACCGCGATGCGCAGGTCGTCGTCCCAGTCGACGTCCTCGACGAGGAACGTCACCAGCCCCTGCTCGTCGGCCTCGAGCACGTCGAAGCGCGGCAGGTCGGCGGCGAGCTTCGCGGCGTGTTCGGGCTCGGCCAGGAACCGGCTCTGCAGCCGCGTCAGGCCGTTGGTCATCGGCAGGTGCCCCTGCGACAGCGGGCCGACCGCGACGTGGATCGGGTGGTCGGGGTCGTCGAGCGCGTAGATCCGGTCGCCGGCCAGGGCCAGCTCGAAGAACACGCCGGCGAACGCGCTGTCCCGGTCGAGGAGCGCGAAGAAGCTCCGCGCCGTCAGGTCGTAGCGACGGCACACGCGCGCCACGAAGGCGACGATCTCCTGGCACAGCCACGATCCGCCTCGGGCGCCGTCGACGAGCGCGCGCTCGGCCGCGAGCAGCGCGTCCTGGTCGCCGCGCGTGTGGAGCAGCGTCAGCCCGACGTTCTCGTGGTGGAAGCGCAGCTGACAGAGCGCGTCGTCCAGTTCGCGGAACGCGCGGACGAACCACGCCTCGCAGCCGCGGTCCTGGAACTCTTCTGCCGACTTCGGCTCGTCGGCGCCGGGCGCGTGCAGCGTCAGCGTCGACGTCCGCTCCGACTCGTCGACGACGAGCTCGACGAACCGGTAGCGGTAGGCCGTGCGCGCGCCGTCCTCGACGACCTCACGCTCGAACGGAGCCAGGGTGATGCCCTGGCGACCGGACTTGTCCGCGCCCTCACCCGCGATCTGCTGGACCCGTGCGGCGACCTGCTCCCAGAACCGGGAACGCGGCCACGAGTCGTCCACGAGGCGCCACTTCTTGGCCTTCTTGCCCTTCACGCCCTCGGCGAGCGTCGAGAACACGTCGGCCAGGTCGCGGCGGACCTTCCGCTTGTCGACCAGGCGGGTCAGACCGCCGGTGCCCGGCAGCACGCCGAGGAGCGGGACCTCGGGCAGCGAGACCGAGCTGCTGTTGTCGTCGATCAGGTAGATCTCGTCGCAGGCGATCGCGAGCTCGTAGCCGCCACCCGCGCACGGCCCGTTGACCGCGGCCAGGAAGCGGATGCCGGAGTGACGGCTCGCGTCCTCGATCGACAGTCGGGTCTCGTTGGTGAACTTGCAGAAGTTCACCTTGAAGGGGTGCGAGGACGCGGAAAGCATCCCGATGTTCGCGCCCGCGCAGAACACGCGGTCGACGGCCGACGTGACGACGACGGCCTTGACCTGCGGGTGCTCGAAGCGGAGCCGCTGGATCGCGTCCTGGAGCTCGATGTCGACGCCGAGGTCGTAGCTGTTGAGCTTGAGCTCGTAGCCGTCACGGAACGGATGCTCCGGATCGACGGAGAGCTCGAGGCGAGCCTCGGGACCGTCGACGGTCAGCTTCCAGTGCCGGTAGCGGTCGGGATGGGTCTGGAACTCGATCATGGGCCGTTGCGGGGGGTGCACCGTTCGGGCGGGGAACAGTAGGTCGGTTCACCGCAGCCCTCAAGCACCATACCGCAGAAAAGACGGATCTGAGATCTCGACCAAGAGCACTATAGTGCGTTATCGCCAGCCCGGAACGCGTCCTCCCCCACCTGCGCCGCCCGGCGGTCCGCCTCGCTGACCAGCTCGGCCATCCGCCCGGACAGAGGCAGACGGTCCCGGACGTCCTTCGGGATCGTCCCGCGGACCGCGGTCCGGACCGCGTCGAGCCGGATCAGCCCCGGCTCCCGCGCCGGCACGATCCGCCCTTCGGGATCGACGACCAGCAGCGTCGCCTGCTCGAGTTCGGCCGCCACGTGCGCCAGCCAGGCCGGCGGGAGGTCGAGTGCCTGTGCCTCGGCAGCGAGCAGGATCGGGGCCTCGCCCGCATCGTGCGCCGCGCACGCGCGCTCGACCAGGTGGAGAGCGACCCGCTCGCGGACGGCGACCGACAGCTCGCTCGGCTCCCGCCCGGGCCCCAGCGTGGGCGCGTTCTGGATCGCGTAGCCGAACTCCGCACCCATCAGGACCACGGTCCATCCCGACTGGAGGTAGGCGATCAACAGGGGCACGGCCGCGAGGGTCGCGTAGATCGCGTTGGCCCGGGCCGCCCCGACCTGGAGCTCGATGTAGGCCGTGTGCACGCCGATCAGCGCAGTTCCAGCGAGGATGCCCGAGCTGACGGCCGGCACGACGCGGACGCCCGAGCTCGGCATCAGCAGGTAGAGCCCGGACAGTGCGACCGAAGCCATGGCGTGCGGGACGACCCAGAGCCCGGCGTCGTAGAGCGGCGCAACCCAGGGCCATTCCCGCGCCAGCCACGCCGACCAGGGCGCTTCGCGGAGGATCGACGTGATGCTCAGCGCGCCCAACATCAGCACCGGCACCACCGCGACCAGCGCGATGAAATTGGCCAGACGCCGGAGCAGCGCGCGCCTCGCCGGCACGCGCCACGCGAAGTTCATCGCCTGCTCGACCCCGGAGAACAGCGACAGGCCGGCGTAGAGCAGCATGCCGACGCCGACGAAGCCGAGCGCCTGGAAGCTCGTGCGATCGACCAGCGCGATCAGCTGCTCGACGGCCGCCGCGTAGTCCGCCGGCAGCTCGGCTGCCCGCGCCCGCAGCGCGTCCTCGAGATCCTGCCGGAAGCCGAACGCACCGGCGATCGCCGAGCCGACCATCAACAGCGGGACGAGCGCGAGCAGCGTGACCAGCGTCAGACCCGCCGCACGGATCCCGAC
>JBEAPQ010000106.1:0-4517 GCA_041164325.1 Planctomycetota bacterium
GATCTCCGAGCCCTGCTCGGCGAATTCGCGGGCCTTTTCCTCCATCCCCTTGGCGAGTGCCTCCTCCTCGGCGATCCCGAGCTTCTCGGCGTAT
This sequence comes from Planctomycetota bacterium, assembly GCA_041164325.1. Taxonomy (GTDB): domain Bacteria; phylum Planctomycetota; class UBA1135; order UBA1135; family UBA2386; genus JAQCBR01. The sequence goes on from JBEAPQ010000106.1 coordinate 95, forward strand.
TCGCGGACGTCCTCGGTGATCTTCATCGAGCAGAACTTCGGACCGCACATCGAGCAGAAGTGCGCCGTCTTCGCGCCCTCTTGGGGGAGAGTGGCGTCGTGGTAGGAACGCGCGGTGTCCGGGTCCAACGAGAGGTTGAACTGGTCCTCCCAGCGGAACTCGAAGCGTGCCCGGCTGAGCGCATCGTCGCGGTCCTGTGCGCCTGGATGACCCTTGGCGAGGTCCGCTGCGTGCGCGGCGATCTTGTAGGCGATGACGCCCTGCTTGACGTCTTCCCGGTCGGGAAGCCCGAGGTGCTCCTTCGGCGTCACGTAGCAGAGCATCGCGGTGCCGAACGAGCCGATCATGGCTGCGCCGATGGCCGAGGTGATGTGGTCGTAGCCAGGGGCGATGTCCGTCGTCAGGGGGCCGAGCGTGTAGAAGGGCGCTTCCTTGCACCACTTCATCTGCTCGTCGACGTTCTCCTTGATCTTGTGCATCGGGACGTGGCCCGGGCCTTCGATCATCACCTGGACGTCGTGCGCCCACGCGCGCTCGGTCAGTTCTCCGAGCGTCCGCAGTTCACCGAACTGTGCCTCGTCGTTCGCGTCGGCGAGCGATCCCGGACGCAGCCCGTCGCCGAGGCTGAACGAGACGTCGTAGCGCTTCATCAGCTCGCAGATCGCGTCGAAGTGCGTGTAGAGGAAGTTCTCTCGGTGATGCGCGAGGCACCACTTCGCCATGATCGAGCCGCCGCGTGACACGATGCCCGTCACGCGCTTCGCGGTCAGCGGGACGTAGCGGAGCAGGACCCCCGCGTGGATCGTGAAGTAGTCGACGCCCTGCTCCGCCTGTTCCTCGAGCGTCTCCAGGAACAGGTCGATGTTCAGGTCCTCGGCGACGCCGTCGACCTTCTCGAGCGCCTGGTAGATCGGGACCGTGCCGATCGGCACGGCGGAGTTGCGGAGGATCGCCTCGCGCGTGCGGTGGATGTCCTTGCCGGTCGACAGGTCCATCACCGTGTCGGCGCCCCAACGGGTCGCCCAGTGGAGCTTCTCGACCTCTTCTTCGATCGACGACGCCACGGCGGAGTTGCCGATGTTCGCGTTGATCTTCACGAGGAAGTTGCGGCCGATGATCATCGGCTCGAGTTCCGGGTGGTTGCGGTTCGCCGGGATGATCGCGCGACCGATCGCAACTTCCGAGCGGACGAACTCCGGGTCCACGTTCTCGCGGATCGCGATGAACTCCATCTCCTCGGTGACGATCCCGCGCCGCGCGTAGTGCATCTGCGAGAAGTTCTGGTCACCGCGCGCCAGGCGTGCGTCGATCCACGGCTGGCGGCCCTTGGGCAGTCCCTGGCGCGGGTCGACGTCCTGGGGCCCGGACGTGTCGTAGACGGTCAGGGTCTCGCCGTTGGTCAGCCGGATCTCGCGCATCGGCACGCGCAGATCGGAGACTTCGACCTTGGTGCTGGCCGGGAAACTTTCGGAGAGCGGGGGGAGGCCCGCGGGACGGGAAGAGTCGGTCTCGGTCATGGTTCCGTTTCCTACGCCGGTACGAACCGGATCAGGTTCGGGGGTACTTCTCAGCACGTCGTCGGGACGTGCGCCCCCAGGAACAGCGTGGGGTTCTAGTCCCGACGGACGCGGGGGGCCAGGGTCGGGCTGGGCCCGACCCCCGCATCCGGAGGCTCGACCGCAGGGCCGCGCGACGCGGGCGGGGTGTTCTCCTCGTCGAGGAGCGCGCCCCAGGCGGCGGCTCCCGAGGCGAGGTCTGCGGGCAGAAACTCCGTGCTCACGAAGCGAAGCGCGCGGCTTCCGTAGTCCGCGGACTTGGACGAACGGGCCGCGGCTGCGACGGACCAGCCGTCGAGGACCAGCAGTGAGGCCGTCAGCAGCGCCAGGGTCCAGAGCGCACCGCTGACGACGCCGAGTGCGGCGGCCGCGGCTCGTCCGAGCAGGGTCGGCTCGGAAGGCACGACGAATCGACGGGCCGCGTGGAACACCATGCCGAGCGCCACGATGACGCACAGGAACAGCACGACCTGCACCGTGTGCAGCGCCATGGCGGCAGGTGGGCGACCGACCAGGGCGCCGGGCAGCGCCGCAGTCAGCGGCTCCGCGGCGAGGATCGCCGCGCAGTAGGCTGCGAGGAGCCCGCCGAGTCGTGTGACCTGCCAGCGAAGGCCTCGGGTCAGCCCGAGCACGAGGAACACGAACACGACCGCGAGAGCTGTCCAGTCGAACCAGGCGACGGTGCCGAGGCGCGCGAGGATCTCGGTCGACCAGTCGAGGGTGTCCGGGCTCTGCATGGGGTGGCTCCGCCTGCGTGCTATGCTCCGCGCCCCGGATTGTCGGGCGCCTGCGGATGGCCGCAAGAGACGAGAACGCGATCGAGACCATGAGTTCCGAACCCCTGCAGATCCAGGCCCGCCTCGCCGCGCTCCTCGAGAAGGCACACGCCGACGATCGGGTCCGCGCCGAGATGGTGCGTGCTCGCCGCGAGTTCTTCGGCTCCGACCAACCGCCCTACGTGGACCCTGCCGACCGGACCGGCATGGATGTCGCAGCCCAACGCTTCGCCGAGTGGTTCCTCGTCGAGCGATCGAGCGAGGTGTTGGGCGGCACGCCGGCGTCCATCCTGGCACTTGGCGAGGACGATGCGGAGGCACTGCTCGCGAGCCGGTGTGGCCTCTTCCTCGTCGAATCTGCGTCGGAGCCGGATGTCCAGGTCCGCGACCTCGAGGGCGGCGAGCGGCTCGGCCTCGTGGGTGTCCCGCTCGACCTCGGTCCAGGCGATGTCCTCGTCGGGCGGGTCTACCCGACGGCCGACGGCAGCTTCGCCCCGTCGGCCGTGCTGACGGTGCTGAGTCGTTCGCCGCAGATCGCCGTGGCCTTCCAGAGGGATCTCCGCCAGCTCGGCCTCGATCGGCGCCTCCAGCAGATCGAGATCGAGCATCTCGTGTTCCAGCGGTGGGCCGTCGGCGGGATGTCGGGCGACGAGGACCGCGCTCCTCTCGAACACATCGAGGCGGACCTCCAGCAGCTGCTCGAGAAGGGTGGCGTCGGCGACGTCCACCCCGCGGCCGGCATCAGCCAGGCACTGCGCGACGCGGGTGAACACCCGGGCGCCGTGATGGGGCCGCTGATGGATGAGCTCGCCTTCCACACCGAGGTTGATCTCGATCGGCTGCGCGAACTCCTCCTACAGCTTTCGAACGCGCACCGCGCGTCGGCGCAGATCCCGCGCGCGCAGCCGCAGCCGCGCGCTCCGATGCCGGTGAAGCGCCCCACGCCTTCGCCGAAGGCCACCGAGGGACGCCCCGAGGAGGGGCTGGGCGCACGTCTCGCGCGTCGCCTCGACGAAGGTCTGGCCGCCGCCGAGGACGTCGACGCGCTGTTCCGCGACGTCGAGCGTCTCCTCGGAGAGAGCTTGGACGACGAGGAAGACGAGGATGGCATGGACGGCCCCGATCCCGAAGTCGGCGATCTCGAGCCGCTCGTCCGCGAATTCGTCTGGGAGATCGGAATCCCCGCCGAAGCCGACATCCTCGATGAGCTCGTGCAGCTCCAGCGTGCGGCGCCCGTGCCGCGCCTCAGCGTCGAGTATCTGGATGCGGACGACTACCTCCGGTTCGTGCTGCAGACCTGGCTCGCCCATCCGCCCGCCGAGCGTGTCGCGGCCACGCAGTCAGCGTTCGCGGCGGTGGAGCGCTTCGTCGACTGGCTGCGCACGACCCAGGATCTCGATCTCCGGGAGCGGCTCGGTGTGGCGCGCGAGGTCTTGGTGGAGCGGATCGAGGCTCTGCATGCGGCGAGCGTCGCGTTGAGCGGAGGTTCGCCCACGGGGCATGAGGATGCGGCCGGACTGGCGCGCGTGCTCTACTGCACCGATGGGGGAGTCGAGTTGGAGTGCGAGTCCGGGAGGATCCGGGTCGACGTGACTCCGCATGGCGCGGCCCTCGCGGGTCTCGGGGAAGGCGATCTGATCCTGGGAACTCTTGCGCGCCCATCGGCGGCGTCCGGGCACTTCGTCGGCGACGCCGTCGCGCTCCCGCGCGCTGTCGAGCACCTGCTCGGCTGACGTTCGTCACGCTCGTGAGCCCGTTCGGGCCGCGCGTTCCGCCGTGCGGTCCGCGCGCTTCGCGGACTCTGCCCCAAGCTGAGACCCAGCAGGGCGTGAAGGCCTGCGATTGTTCCGATCCAGGAGGGGCGCGGGATGGTCCCGCGGATCGGAGCGAACATGGCCTGGGAAACCGCACTCGACCGCCTTCTGACCCGACAGATCCACCTGGCCGAGAAGGGTGAGCTGCGGCCCGAAGAGGCCCGGCAGCTGGTGCTCGACCTGCACCGGGTCGCTCCGGATCGCATCGAGACGGCCTTCCACCTCGGCTATGCGCGGTCGACGCTCGGCGTCGAACTGCCCGAGCCCGCGGCGACCG
>JBEAPQ010000107.1:0-9531 GCA_041164325.1 Planctomycetota bacterium
GCAGAACTCCAGCACGAGGACGCGCCCCCCCGGCTTGAGCACCCGCGCCATCTCCCGGAGACCAGCCACCGGGTCCGCGACGTTGCGGATTCCGAACGCCACCGTCACGACGTCGAACGAGTTGTCGGGGAACGGCAGTCGCTGCGTGTCGGCAGCCAAGTAGCCCGGGGCATCCGCCCCCAGGGGCGCCGACTTCCGGACCGCATGCCGCAGCATCTCTGGGCAGAAGTCGGAACCCGTGACCTCGGCCCCGGTCAGCGCGAGTGCGATCGCAAGGTCCCCGGTCCCGCTGCAGACGTCGAGGACACGGGAGCCCCTCCCGATCCCGGCAGCGCGCACGACCGCACGCCGCCAGGCGACGTCGATCCCGAGAGACAGGATGTGGTTCGCCCGGTCGTAGCGGTCCGCGACCCGCGCGAACATCTGCCTCACCACCGCACCGTCCGGCATGCCGCGCATCGTGCACGAAGGTCTGCGCGCCGTCCACGCCGCGTCGCGGCATGCATGATGCAAGCAGGCCGCGCTCCGAAGAGGCACGGCCTGCTGCCACGGACCCGGGTCGAGTCCGTCGTGACGGGCCGCGCCAACGCTCGGCCCGCACGGTCCGGCTCACTGCTTCCAGTAGCCGGTCAGCGACGTCACGCCCGGGATCGGGATCGTGCGCACCTTCACCCGCGTCGCGAGGTCGAACACGTCGACAGAGCCGACGTCACCGAGCGCGACGAACAGGTACTTCGGGTTGAACGGCGCCGTGCCCGTCGCGACGTTGCCGCCGACCACCAGCGCGCCCTTGGCGGAGTGCTGGATGATCGAGACGCCGAGGTTGTTGTTGTACGGCGTCACCTGGTTGGTGCCGGCGCCGCCGTTGAACATCTCGTCGGTGCACACGTCGATCGGCGAGTTGCCGGACAGACGCTGGTTGCCGGGCACGTTCGGGTCCGACCCACCGAAGCGCTGGGTGATGCTCCAGGTCTTCTGGCGGAAGGTCGGCGGCAGGATGAAGCCACCGGAGTTCTGCTGGGTCGGCTGCTGGCCCGTCGGCGACGACGTCAGCTCGACGCGCGAGACCTGACCGACTCCCGACTCGTCGGTGTGGGTGACGAAGACGCCGCCCAGGCCCGAGTTGTAGTCGAGGCGGACGCGGGTCGCGCGGCGGAACGTCGGGTCGACCGAGCCCACCATGTCGTTGAAGCCGATCCCGTTCACGCCCGACGGACCCGACTCGTAGACCGAGATCGTGCCGTTCGAGTTCAGGATGTAGCCGTAGTAGACGCCGCTCTGGTTGCCGGTCTGCACGTAGCGCGGGGTCACCGCGATATCGAGCGGGCTGTTCAGGCCGCCGGTGACCGTCGTCTGGACCGCGAAGTCCGCACCCGACAGGACGGTCAGGGAGTTCGACTGACGGCTCAGAGCGAGGACCGCCTCGCCGTCCGGCTGCCAGACGACCTTCGACGGGCCCTGGTCGACGCGGGTCTCGGCGATCACCGTGTTGAACGCCGGGCTGCGCGGATCGATGTTGACGAACGAGATCGTCGCCGACGAGAAGTTCGCGACCGCGAGGACGCCGAGGCTCGGCGACATCGTCATCGACACCGGATCGCTCAGTCGGACCGTGTCGAGGATCGTGAACCGGTTGCTGTTGACGACGAGGACCTGACGGTTCTCACGGTCGAGCACGTAGAGGAAGTGACCGACCTGCTGCCGTGCCGTGAACGGGCAGAACGGCGGCGGAGGCGGCGGGGAGACCGGCGGCGGCTGCGGGCCGTGGAACACGCCCGCCACGAAGTGCGGGGCGTAGTCCCGGACGGTGCCGGAGACGAGCTGGTTGATCGGCGACGTGAAGCAGGGCGGCACCGTCGTGATGACGAAGCCAGCCGGGCCGGCCGAGGACGTCATCGTCGGCTCTTCGCCGAAGATGCTGCGCGACAGGTTCGGCGGCGGGAAGACGAGCTTCGGCGGGTTCGGATGCGGCGGGACCGTGATGCAGTTGCCCGGCATCGTCGCCTGCGTGACCGGGTTGACCTGGTTCTGGCCACCCGCGTTCACGTTGACGTTCGAGTTGTTGTAGACGAGGTCGAGCGGCGCCCCGATGTGGATGTCGCTGATCTGGCCGACCAGCGGATCCCGGAGCAGGCGGGTGTTGCCCCGCGTGTCCTCGACGAGCGTCAGCGGACCGTTCGAGCCCGCGTCCAGCGTCGAGGTCCCGACCGACAGCGACGGGACCACGCCCGGCTGACCGATGTTCGGGTTGCGCGCGAAGTTCGTCTGGGACGTCGGCTTGGTCGGCTGGCCCGTGATCGGGTCCGGCTCGAGGCCGTTCGTGCCCTGGCCGTAGCCGTTGAGGTCGATGACCGACACGCCCGGCTGGGCGCCGCCGATCCCGACGTAGATCGCATCCGGGGCGACCGGCGCATTGACGATGCCCGGCCCCTCACCCGTCGTGAACGTCGTCGTGACGTTGGTGCCGAGCTCCGGACCGTTGAGGCCGTGGATGCTCGACGCGTTGACCGCAACCTCGACCGACGTGCTGCCCGGCAGGTTGTACGCCGGGGTCACGATGTAGTTGCAGAAGTCGCCGTAGCTGACCGGGTCCGCGTAGTAGGTGATCCCGAACGACGCCGAGGCCACGGTGACGTTCAGGGCGATCCCACCCGGCTGGGGCGTGCGGTTGGTCGCCGACAGGAAGGCACCGACGTCGGACGGCTGGACCGGCTTGTTGAACGACACGCGGATCGAGGTCTGCGGGTCGACGCCGGACTGGCCGTTGCCCGGAACGATCCGCGGCTCGGTCTGGTAGCCGAGGACCTGCGGCGGGTTCGGATCCGAACCCACGGTGGTCGCCGTGCAGACCTCCTGCTCGAGGATCCGGCCATCCGAGTTCTGGACGGCGTTCGTGACCAGCATCCGGATCAGCAGGTCCTGACCCAGCGGATCGAAGGTCTCGAACGTCGCCAGGTCACCGTCGGTGTCCGCGACGAAGACGAACGACTTCGGGCTCACCAGCTCGGCGTCGTTGCTGAACCCCTTCGGGAAGCCTTCCGCCTCCGGGTCGAGGATCTCGACCACGCCCTCGTCGTCGGCCCGCACCGCCTCGATCAGCTCGAGGCGCCCGCCGCGGTTGAAGAAGGTGTAGCCCCCGACGAAGCCCCGCCCCTGCAGGACCGTCGTCCGCTCGGTGTTCGGGTCGTAGGCCAGGAGGCTGATCGCCGTCGTCAGGCCGGAGTTCGTCGAGGCGTTCGCGAGGCTGTCGCTCAAGATCGAGTCGATCCCGAGCTTGTGCGTGAACCGGAACTGCACGAACTGGTTGCCCGGCAAGCCGTTGGGAAGCTCGGCGCGCTCCGGGAAGGCCGCCACCGGGAGGACGCCATTGCCCGGCACCGCGTTGGTGCGCAAGGTCTCGTCGCTCTCGATGTTCAGGATCGTGTCGGTCGGATTGCTCCGACTGTCGACGGCCTGGATCCGGTAGGGGTAGACCTGACCCTGGCCGGTCGAGATCAGGGCGACCGTGAAGTCCCCACGGTTGTCCTTGTCTCCGGCGGAGCCTCCCTCGCAGGCAGCGAGAGCGAGGAGGGAGGTCGCGAGAATGCCGCAGGCTGACCTGTTGACGTGCATCTTGGATTCTCGGGCGTGCGCAACCCCACCATCGCCCCGAGCTCTGGGGACCGACGGCGGGAGAGGGGTGGGCGAAGAGTAGCGACGCAGGCTCAGCAAACAACACAAGAAGCGCGCCACGCCGCCGCAGAAAGGCCGCCCGGAACGCATGCAGCCCCCCAGAGCCCCGCCCACGCCCGGGCTTCGGCGCGGGCGTGGGCGTTCGGACCCGACCCGGACCACGAGAACGGTCCACCGAAAGGGTCGGACCTTCCGTGCGGTCCCGCACAGGAGGAGCGGCAGAATCGCGCGCGGTCCCGCAAGGCCGCGGCGCGCGAGGTCGCGACCGGGTCCGCGCCGCGCTACTGTCCCGGCGATGATGTTCGACCCGGCGAGCCACAGCGCCGAGGACCGGGAGTTCGACCGGGCCCTCCGCCCGACCTCGTTCGACGAATTCGTCGGCCAGGACCCGATCCGAGAGGACCTCGGGATCGCGATCCAAGCCGCCCGGCAGAGGGGCGAACCCCTGGACCACGTGCTCTTCGCGGGCCCCCCGGGCCTCGGCAAGACCACCCTCTCCCACCTGATCGCGGCGGGGATGGGCTCGGAGATCGTCGTCACGTCGGGACCGGCCCTCGTCGCGCCGCGCGACCTCGCGGGAACGCTGTCCCGGCTCCAGCGCGGGGACGTCCTTTTCGTCGACGAGATCCACCGGCTGCCCCGGACCGTCGAGGAGTACCTCTACTCCGCGATGGAGGACCACGCGATCGACATCATCCTCGATCCGGGACCGTCGGCGCGGAGCATCCGCCTCGCGCTCGAACCGTTCACCCTGGTCGGGGCGACGACGCGCGAGGGCCTGCTCACCGGCGCCTTCCGATCCCGTTTCGGCCTCATCGAACGGCTCGAGCCCTACCCGGCCCGAGACCTCCGGGTGATCCTCGAGCGGGCGGCGGGACGCCTCGGCTTCCCGGTCGACACCGACGCAGCCGACGCGATGGCCGCGCGGGCGCGTGGCGTGCCGCGCATCGCGCTCCGCATCCAAAGACGGATCCGGGACCTCGCTCAGGTCGAGGGACACGATCGCGTGACGCTGGCCGTCACCGAACGGGGGCTCGACCGCCTGCGCATCGACGCACTCGGTCTCGAGGACATGGACCGGAAGGTGCTGCGCGCGCTGATCGACCGCGGCGTCCCGACCGGGCTGAAGACCCTCGCCGCGATCGTCGACGAGGCAGAGGACACGATCGAGGAGGTCTTCGAGCCCCACCTGCTGCGCTGCGGATTGATCTCCCGGACCCCGCAGGGGCGGATCGCCACGGCGCGCGCGTTCGAGCACCTCGGCCTCCGCCCGCGCAGCGGCAGCTCCCCCTCCGGTTCGCTCCCCTTCGGCGACGCACCCGCGTGACCAGCCCTTTCCGTTTCGAGCTGCTCGGCGAACGCAACGGCATCCGACGCGGTCGCTACCACACGCCCCACGGCTCGTTCGAGACGCCGTGCTTCGCCCCGGTCGGCACGCGGGCCGCGATGAAGGGGCTGACCCCCGATCAGATCCGCGCGACGGGCGCCGAGCTGATCCTGGCGAACGCCTACCACCTGTTCCTGAGACCCGGGCACGAGCTGATCGCGCGCCGCGGCGGACTCCACCGCTTCATGGCGTGGGACGGTCCGATCCTCACCGACTCGGGGGGCTACCAGATCTTCTCGCTCGCCCACCTGTCGAAGGTCGACGACGACGGCGTCACCTTCAGCTCCGTCATCGACGGGTCGGTCAAGCGGCTGACGCCCGAACTCGCGCTGGCGGTCCAGAGGGACCTCGGGCCCGACATCGCGATGATCCTCGACGAGTGCCCGCCCGGGAACGCCGACCTCGACGTCGTGCGCCGCGCGCACCACCGCACGCTCGCTTGGGCGAAGCGCGCGCGCGACCTCCACGAGAGCTGGGGCGGCGCGGCGCGCGGCCAGGCCGTCTTCGGCATCGTGCAGGGCGGACCGGACCCCGAGCTCCGGGCGGAGAGCGCGGATGCGATGGTCGGCCTGGACTTCGACGGCTACGCGATCGGCGGCCTGTCGGTCGGCGAGACGAAGGCCCAGATGGAGATCGCGCTCGAAGCGGCCGCCGACCGCCTGCCGACCGACCGACCGCGCTACCTGATGGGCGTCGGCACGCCCGAGGACTTCCAGACCGCGGTCCGGCGCGGCGTCGACTTCTTCGACTGTGTGACGCCGACACGCCACGGGCGCAACAACCAGGCGTTCACGCGCGAAGGCGTCCTCAAGCTCCGCAATCTCAAGCACGCCGAAGACGACGCGCCCCTGGACGCCGCGTGTCGCTGCATGACGTGCCGGCTCTACTCGCGCGCCTACCTCCGACACCTCGCGATCGCCGGCGAGATGCTCGGCGGCGTGCTGCTGAGCATCCACAACATCCACTACTTCCAGGACGTGATGCGCGAGCTCCGCGCCGAGGCGGAAGGCTCCGACGCGGGCGGCGGCCACCCACGATGAACGCAACGCACAGGCGATCTCTCCCCTCGGCACGGCGAGCCATCGCCACGCTGCTGGCAGTCCTCGGACCGGCAGCCGCTGCGCTCCCCGCGCAGGAGCAGCCCCCCGAGCCCCCGGAACTCCGCTGGATCGACGCGCGCTCGCTGGATCTCGAGGGACGTGCCTTCGCGGACCGAGCCGCTCCGTTCGACCGCCTGCCGGCCCGCGCCGAGACGATCGTGCGGGCGCCGGTTTGGGAGCTGTCCCGCCATTCGGCCGGCATGGCCGTGCGGTTCTGGACCGACGCGCCGCGGATCGAAGCCCGGTGGACGCTCACGTCGGATCGGCTCGAGATGCCGCACATGCCGGCGAGCGGCGTCAGCGGACTCGACCTGTACGTGCGCACCGAGTCCGGGCTGCGGTGGGTCTCCGCCACGCGGCCCAACAAGAAGCAGAACCAGGCCCGCCTGCTCGGTCTCCGCGACAAGACCGACGCGCCGCGCGAGTACACGCTCTACCTGCCTCTCTACAACGGCATCGAGTCGCTCGAGATCGGAGTCTCGGCCGACGCCTCGTTCGAGGGTGCGCCCGCGCGGCCCCAGCCGATCGTGTTCTACGGCACGTCGATCACGCACGGCGCGTCGGCGTCTCGGCCGGGGACCTGCCACGTCGCCATCCTCGGGCGACGGCTGGACCACCCGACCGTCAACCTCGGCTTCTCGGGCCAGGGAAGGATGGACGCAGAGATCGCCGACCTCCTCGCGGAGATCGACGCTGCGGTCTACGTCATCGACTGCCTGCCGAACATGACGCCCGCGCTCGTCGCCGAGAGGGCCGAGCCGTTCCTGCGCCGCCTGCGCGCGCTCCGCCCCGAGACGCCGGTGCTGCTCGTCGAGGACAGGACGTTCGCGCAGGCACCGTTCGTGCCCGGTCGACTCGCCGAGCACGAGGCGCGGCGCCGCCCGCTGCGCTCGGCGTTCGAGACGCTGCGCGCCGAGGACGGCGCACCGCTCGGCTACCTCGAGGGCACCGAGCTGCTCGGCGCGGACGGCGACGACACGGTCGACGGCTCGCACCCCTCCGATCTCGGATTCTGGCGACAGGCGAACGCCTTCGAGCCCGCACTCCGCGCGCTCCTGTCCGCGCGCTGATCGGCGCCGGACGCGTCGACCGGCCCAGGCTCGGCGTCAGCGACCGACCGACCCGGTGGGCACCGGGACGAGTCGGAGGAAGTCGAGTCCGACCATGTGGCGCGGGACCGCCTGCGCGTTGCGACCGACGAGCTCGATCTCGAGCGGGACCACGCCGGCTTCGATCTCGGTCGTGATGCCGTGTTCGACGAGCCCCGTGTTGCGGACCTGCTCGCTGTAGAGGTCGAACGCTCCGCCGACCGCCTGCCCGCCGACGAAGACGCGGGCCATCCCGTAGTCGCGCGCCGTCGTCCAGCACGCCAGGAGCCGATAGCGACCGCGCGCCGGCACCGGGACGTCCACGACGAGGCGGTCTCCTGGCTCCCCGTCGAGCCACCAGAGGTGCGCGTTGCCGCTCCATCGGGCTCCCGAGAACTCGTGGAGCTTCTGGACCTCGTGTCGCCCGCCCCCCACGCGCCGGACGACGAGGTCTTCGCCCTCGATCGGCGGCGGCGGCGCCGCCGCCGCCGCGGCTGACTCCGTCGGACGTTCGTTCGCCGGGCCGCGCTCGGGCTCCATCCGATGCGGAGCGAGAGGCCGATCCGCGTAGACGAACGCGAACGTCTCGAGCCCGAACGGCGTCGCGCCGAACGGCTGCGCTGCGATCGCCACCTCGATGCTGTCGCGGAACGGCACCGCATCGAGCATGTGGAACCGGAACGCCTGCGTCCGGCCGCGGTAGCCGTCCCGAGGCACGACCGGCTGTCCTTCGAACGCCCCGGTGAACGCGCTGGGCGATGCGAGCGCCGCTCCGACGTAGGCATCCAGACCCGTGCCCTGCCAGCGCGCGGTGTCCTCTCCGTCCACGCGGATGCGCTCGCCGCCCCCGCCGAAGAACCCTTCCCCCGGATTGTCGGCACACACGACCATGCCCGCGAAGCGACCGGCGGCACCCGACACGTCCAGGGCCACGTGCATGGACCCCGGCACCAGCGCCGTCGACCGCGCACGCACGATCGAGAACCGCAGCGCGTCCGCCGGCACGGGCCGCGGCTCGAAGTCGCTGACGACCTCGATGCGCGCATCCGGCATCTCCGCCGCGCCATCACCCTCGAGGCTGAGCTCCAGCCGGATCGAGGCGCGACACGGAACCGCAACCCGGAGGACGTCCGTTCCATCCGCATCCCGGAGCAGCACCCCCACGCTCGATCCCGTGCGTGCGCGGAGTGCCGCCAGCGGCAGCGCTCCACACGGATCGCCGTCGACGACGAAGCGAATCGACGCGAGCCTGCGGAGCCGGTCGACCTCCTGTCCCTCGGCTTCGATCCGGACGCGGACGGACCGCAGGACGCCAGGGCCTTGCCACGCCCCGGCCAGCACACCCTCGGGCCCGGGAGCGAGGTCGCGCAGCGGGATCCGCACGGTGCAGCTGGTGTCCGTGCGCGCGAGCCAGGGTGCGACGCATCGATCCGCGTTCGCCGCGCCGGCGACGAGCACATCCGATTCGAAATCGCGGAGGCGCGCGGCTTCTTCCGAGCCCGGGACGAGGACCTGCGCCTGGTAGTCGACGTCTCCCGACGCATCGGTCGTCACCAGCAGGCCGTCGTTGAACGGCACAGGCACGCGACACGCTATCCCGCCGCCACCCGTGGGCGCGACCCACGGGGCGCCCGGCAGCCCCACGCCGCCCTGCCGCAGTTCCGCGGCCCCGATCTCCCAGACCAGCTCGTACGCAGACCCCGTGTAGAACCGCAGGGTCCCGCGCGCTTCCGCGAGCCAGAGGCGCGCGAGGACACCTGCTCCGTCCGCGCGGACCAACACCCTCTCGCGGGCGCCGGTGCCTCCGGTGAACGGCATGGACTCGACCGCCGACCAGCAGTGGATCTGCTCACCGGGCGACAGAGGACGCCAGAGCCAATCAGGATCCACGGCCTCGCCGAACCACGGCGGGGCACCCTTCGCTCCGGCCTGCTGCCCACAGGCCGTCGAGAGCGGACCCCAGGCCCAGACGACCAGGACCAGGGACCACCGCATCAGCCGACTCGTCATGGGTGGCCCACGTTAGCCGACCGCGTCCGTGGCCTCCTTGTCATCGTCACGTTGACGGGAACGGGACAATCCAGGAGCGAGCGAGCCCGTATGCTCCGCCGCCCCCGACGAGCCGCGTGGCAACATCGTGCCGCACGGCCTTCCCGAGCCTGACGATCCCATGCAGACGCACGGACCCTCTCGCTGCCGCGCAGCCGCACTGCTCGCGGCGCTGGCCACCGCGGGCCTTTCGGCCCAGGACCCGGCGACCCCCGAGCCCGCCCCCAAGCATCCC
>JBEAPQ010000108.1:0-2661 GCA_041164325.1 Planctomycetota bacterium
TCGAGGACAAGGCGCTCCGGACACGGGTCGAGGAGCTGCTGTGAGCGCGTTCATCGCGCTCGACGGGCCCGATGGCTGCGGGAAATCCACGCAAGCCCAGCGGCTCGTCGAGTCGCTGCGAGCCCGCGGGCACGAGGTCCTGCATCTGCGCGAACCCGGTTCCACGCCCTTCGGCGAGCGGCTCCGGGCAGCGCTCCTCGATCCGGCGGTGGGAGAGCTTGCGCCTCTGACGGAGGCGCTGGCGTTCTTTGCGGCGCGTCGTGCGATGCTCGACGAAGAGGTCGGGCCCGCGCGGGCGCGGGGGGCGATCGTCGTCGCAGAGCGGAGTTTCTTGTCGACGGTCGTCTACCAGGGGACGGCGTGCCGCGCGCATCGCGTCGACGACGCGGTCATGCAGCAGGTCACGGAGGCCGTCCACGCAGAGTGCCGCCATGACCTGCTGCTGGTCCTGGATGTCGATCCCGATGTGGCCGCGGTGCGAGCCGCCGACCGGAGGCCGGACCGCATCGAGGCCCGCGGCGTGGAGTTCCAGCGGCGCGTCCGCGACGGCTTCCTCGCGCTGTCGGAGCCCGGGCACTGGGCTGCGCGCCTCGCCTCGGTCGGGATCGAACGCGTCGACGCGAACCAGTCGCTCGACGAGGTCCACGACGCGGTGGTGCGTGCCGCCCTGCGATGCATCGAGCAGGTCCGCCTGCGCGGAGGGCAGGCTTGAGGCTGCTCGGTCAGTCCGAGGAGTTCGAGCGCCTGCTGGCGGCGGCCTTCCGGCACGAGGTTCCGCACGGTCTGGTCCTCGAGGGCCTTCCCGGCGGAGGGAAGTCGACCGCGGCGCGGGTGTTGGCGTCGGCGCTCCTGGCGGCAGGCGATCCCGCGGTCGAGGCCCGCGTGCGTTCCGGTCTCCACGCGGACCTGCACGTCGTGGACCTGCCGCAGGATCGTCAGGACATTCCGATCGACCGGGTCCGCGAACTCCAGGTCGAACTGGAGCGTCGGCCGGTCGAGGGGCGGGCGCGGGTGGCCATCGTGGACCCGGCGGACCGGCTGAACGAGCAGGGTCAGAACGCGCTGCTCAAGACGCTGGAGGAACCGGGCGACGCGACCTTCCTGCTGCTCGTCACCAGTCGGCCCGAGGCGCTCCTCGAGACCGTGCGTTCTCGCTGCCGTCGGGTTCGGCTGCTGCCCCTGGCCGGCCAGACGATCCGTGACGAACTGATCGCGGAGTCAGGAGAGGTTCCTGGAATCGCTCTGGCCGTGGCGGCGTCGGGCGGGTCCCTCGGCCTCGCTCGGGAGCTCTTGGGAGAGGAAGCGCGCGAAGTCGGTGGCGTCGTGGCGGGGTTCCTGGCCGACCCGCGGCCCGCAGCGGTGGCGGACCTGCGCGGGCTGTTGGACCGCGTCAGCGGCCGAACGGAAACCGAACGACGGATGGAGTGGGTCGCGCGCCTCGCCCGAGGTCTGCTGCGGACCCGGATACGGGACACCGTTTCCGCGGTTGCACAGGCCGAGGGGGCCAGCTACGGTCCCGCCTACGCAGAGCCCTGGCTCTCCGCCCTCGAGGCTGTCTTCGACGCCGAACAGGACCTGTCTCTCGGTATCCCTGCGGCGCAGGTGCTGGAAGGTTTGGGTCTCCGGCTCGTGACCGTGCTCGGCGGCGGCGCTCCAGCTGCGTGACGCGGCCATGCCGCGTGCAGGACGAGCACGATGACGAGCGATCTCTCGACCGCCTTGGTCGAGGGGGGTCGGTCGGACGCCGCGCTCTCCGGATGCGCCTCGGTCAGGCGGGTATCCGGAGTGGCGAGCACGGTGGTCGGCCGGATCGCCGGGAACTCTGTTCCCGGGGATCAAGGGTGGTGCCAGAACGGCCGATAGCTTGCTCGGGTGACGCGGAAGTCGCCTTCGCAGCGAGAACGGACACACCACCCCGATGACGGGACACGACGGCATCGAAGATCGGATCCAGGCGGTGCGCCGACGCGATCGGCGTTTCGCGCGGAACGCCTACTACTTCGTGCTCGACGCGCTCGATCACACGATGGTGACGCTCGGACGCGACACCGAGACGGGCGAAGAGCGTCATGTCGGTGGACGTGAGCTGCTCGCTGGCATCCACGAACTGGCTTCCCAGCAGTTCGGTCCGATGGGGGACCTGGTCTTCGCACGCTGGGGGATCCGTGGCCCCGAGGACTTCGGCGAGATCGTCTTCAATCTC
Organism: Planctomycetota bacterium; assembly: GCA_041164325.1. Lineage (GTDB taxonomy): Bacteria > Planctomycetota > UBA1135 > UBA1135 > UBA2386 > JAQCBR01. The sequence goes on from JBEAPQ010000108.1 coordinate 2,204, forward strand.
GTCGACGCCGGTCTCCTCAGCCGACGCGCCGAGGACTCGCGCCTCGACTTCGTGACCGATCAGGACTTCGACGGCTACTTCGCCGACCGCTTCCAGGAGCGGCTCGAGGCCATCAGCCGCCGCACGCCGACCGCGGTCCAGCAGAAGGCGTCGGCCTGACGCGCGGGCTCGCGGCACCCATCCGCGTCGCCGGTCAGGTCAGGGGGCTGTCACGGCCTCAGGTCACCGCGCCTCAGGGCCTCCCCCGGCGGTAGGCGGCCGGGGGGCAGAGGCTCAGGAAGGTGGGGGGAGCTCCCGCGCCGGCGCGCGCCCACCTCACTTCCGCTTCGACTCGTCGTCCTCGAGCTTCAGGACGTCCTTGTAGGCCTCGACGGCGCGGATGTCCTGGCCGGCGCGTTCCAGGACCTTCTGGATGCCGGTCTGCAGCTGGGCGTCTTCCTGGATGTCCCCGACCGCGC
>JBEAPQ010000109.1:0-15676 GCA_041164325.1 Planctomycetota bacterium
CGGCATCCACCGGCAGCAGATCCCCGGGCGCGAGCAGGAGCTCATCCCCAGAACGCAGGTCGCGGACCGGCACGCGTTCGAGGACGTCGCCACGGACACGGCGCGTCCGGATGTGCTCGGCACCGTCATGCGCGAGCAGGTAGTCGCGGTTGCGGCGGACGGCGCGCGCCTGGAGGTAGCGGCCGAGCAGCATCAGCGTGACGAAGACCGTCACCGTGTCGAAGTAGGCGGCGCCTGCACCGGTCAGCACGGCCAGGACCGAGCCGGCGTACGCGAGCGCGATGCCGATCGAGATCGGGAGATCGAGGTGGAGCACCCGCTGGCGCACGCCGGCGAGCGCCCCGCGGAAGAACACCGGGCCGCCGAGGGCCACCGCGCCCGTGGCCAGCGCGAACGACAGCCCGCGGAACAGCGTGAAGCTCTCCACATCGGCCGCCGACATCCCGAAGTGCTCGGAGAACGCGAACATCATCGCGTTCATCGAGAGTGCCGAGCAGATGCCGAGCCGGACGAGCAGGCTGCGTTCGGTCCTGTCCTCCGTCTTGCCTGCGGGGCCGAGCCGGTAGCCGAGGCTCTCGACCTGGTCCGCGAAGCGGGCCAGCGAGCCCTCCCGCGGGTCGTAGACGAGCTCGGCGCGGCCGAGCGCCGGGTTCAGATCGACCCGGATCGCTCCCGGCGTCCGGTTCCAGACCTCCTGCAAGAGCCACACGCACGCCGCACAGTGGATGCCCTGCACATCGCAGGACACCCGGGTGATGTCCTCCCCGAGCCGACCGCTCTGCTCGAGCGCCGGCAGCCAGTCGCGATCCTCGCGCGCCGACGGGCGCGGCATGGCACCGATCGGTTGCCCGACACCGCCGCCGAGCGCGTAGAAGCGATCGAGTCCCTCCGTCGACAGGATGCTGTGGACGGTCCGGCAACCCGCGCAGCAGAACGGCCCGTGCGGCTGCTCGACCGGGACCGGGAGACCGCAGTGTCGACAGGCGAGGCCCAGGCGGGCGTCCGAGGCCGGCGCGGCGAAACCGCGCGCCGGAACGACCCCGACCTTCCGCGCGTCAGGGGCCACGGCCGCGGGCCCGCGGACGGCCGGTTGGGCAGCCTCCTCCGCCCCGCCGGGCTCTTGGCCCGCCGGCACGGGGACGCCCTTCGCGTCCGCTGGAACTGCCTGGGTCGCACGCTGCATCGGTCGCGCAACCCCGGCTCCCGGGCGGGATTTCCGACGCGAGACGAAACTCCTGCGACCTCGTCGCACGTTTCTGCCGACGCCCGAAAGTCCACGCCTCGAGGCACCATTCCCCGGCCGATGGACGCGCATCTGACCGAGCTGACCACCCAGGGGATGGTGTTCGGTCTCGCCAACAGCCTGCACTGCGCCGGGATGTGCGGACCGATGGCTGCGTTCTTCCTCGACGCTCCCCGCGCCGCGATCCCGTACCACACGGCGCGGACGCTCGCCTACGTCGGGGTCGGCACGTTGGCGGGAACGGCCGGGCTCGCGGTGGGCGCCGCCGATTGGGGGCACGGCGGAGCCGTCATGGCGCTGGTGCTCGCGCTGGCGCTGCTCGCTTTCGCGCTCGGTCTCGACCGACACCTGGGGCGGGTCCCCGGCGCAGGGAGGATCGTGACCGCGACCATCCAGCGCACGCGCAGCATGTCACCCTACGGGCGCGCCGCGGCGATCGGCCTGCTGACCCCGCTCCTCCCGTGCGGTCTGCTCTACGCCGCGGGCTCCGCAGCCGTGGCCGCCGGCGGCCCGGCCGAGGGCGCCGCGTCGATGTTCGGCTTCGCGCTCGGCCTGCTGCCGGTCCTCGTGATCACGCAGGCGAACCTGGGCTTCCTGCAGCGCGCACTCGGGCCGGAACGGGTGCAGCTGGTCGCACGGATCACGATGGTCCTGGCTGCGCTGATGCTCGGCGGGCGTGCCGTCGCGAGCCTCACGGCTGCCGGGCCGGGCGACGCGTGCCCTCTCTGCGCCGACTCCTGATCCCGCAGGTCAGGCCCCGGCCGCCGGCGTCTGGCGGGCGCGCTCGACGCAGGACGCCACCGTCTCGCAGAGGGCACGGCGGTCGATCGGCTTCGACAGGAACGCATCGCAGCCGGCGGCACGGCAGCGATCCTCGTCGCCGCGCATCGCGTTCGCGGTCAGCGCCACGATCGCGCCCGCGTAGCCGTTCCGGCGAAGCTGACGGACGGCCCCGTAGCCATCGAGGACCGGCATCTGCATGTCCATCAGCAGCACGTCGTAGGGCGAACCGGCGGCGTGTGCAGCGCTGGCCTCCCGGACCGCAGCCTCTCCATCGCCCACCACGTCGACGTGGACCCCGGCCTTACGCAGAAGGTACGAGATCAGCCGCTGGTTGTCCGGCCCGTCTTCTGCCAGCAGGACGCGGCCCTCGACGGTCGACACTTCTGCCCTGGCTTCGGCGTGCTGGATCGCGCGAACGGCGGCGTCGGCCTCTTCGAACGACGTCCAGTCGCCCGCGTCACGCGGGGGGGCACCCCCGATCTCGAGCGAGAAGGTGCTGCCCTCACCCTTCCTGCTCTGCACCGAGATCGCGCCGCCGAGCATCGCCGCGAGGCGCTGCGAGATCGCGAGGCCGAGCCCCGTGCCGCCGAACCGTCGGGAGTGTCCGGATTCACCCTGGGAGAACGGCTTGAACAGCCGTGCCAGCTCGGCGGCGGCCATCCCGATCCCGGTGTCGACGACCTCGAAGATCAGCACCGACTCGCGGCGCGGATGGCGCCGGACCGCGAGACGGACACTTCCGCTCTCGGTGAACTTCAGCGCGTTGCCGACCAGGTTCACGAGAATCTGCCGCAGTCGGGTCGGATCGCTGTCGATCCGGCGCGGCAGCGGCCAGTGCAGGTCGAGCTGCAGGTCCAACCCGCGGTCGAACGCCCGGCGGCGAAGCATCGCCATCACTTCTCGGGCGATCTCGACCGGGGAGCAGGACACGAGCTCGAGCTCGACGCGTCCCGCCTCGATCTTCGAGAGGTCGAGGATGTCGTTGACGATCGACATCAGGTGCTCGCCGTTGCGGCGGATCGTCTCGACGAACTCCGTGGTCTCGGCGATGTCGGTCGCATCCTCGGTCACGAGATCGGCGTAGCCGAGGATCGCGGTCATCGGCGTGCGGATCTCGTGCGACATGTTCGCGAGGAACTCGCTCTTCGCACGGCTCGCGTCCTCGGCCGCGAGGCGAGCGAGGTGGAGCTCGTGGTTCGACAGCCGCAGCGCTTCGCTCGCGAGTTTCTGGTCGATCAAGGCCGCGACGTGCTGCGCGAGATCCATCCCGGTTCGACCGAAGTCCTCGGGCGAACGGGTCAGCCGCTCTTCGCCGAGGATCGCCACCCCGACCACACGGCCGGCGACGCGCATCGGGAACATGCCGAGGATCGCCGCGGAGACGTCCCCGAGCAGCGGGTCCCCGAGCTCGAGGCTGCTCCCTTCCATGTGGAGGATGATCGGCTCACGCTGCTCGACGACCTGCCACAGGATCGAGCCGTCGTCGGGTCCCACCTCGGTGTCCGCATCGAAACGCTCGGCGAGCCCGTTGGCGACGTGGAGGCGGAGATTCTCGGCGTCGCCGAGTCGGAGCGCGAAGCCGACCACCGAGTAGCCCCCCGAGCTCTGCAGCGCCTCGCCGATCTGCCGGAGGGCTGGCTCGAGCTCGCGCGTCCGGAGCGCGATCGTCGTCACCTGGTTCAGGAGCCACAGCTGGACGTTGATCCGCTGCAGCTCTTCCTCGACGTCGCGCTGCTCACGGATCGGCTGCGCGACGCAGACGATGTCATCGCGGCCGGCGATCCGCGAGGCGGACAGCAGGACGGGGACGTGCCCTCCCGAGGCATTCCTGAGCTCGAGCTCGACCTGCCGACCGTTCGGCGCATCGAGCGCCCGCCGGAGCGGCTCGGCCGAGCCGGCCGCGTAGTCGAGCAGCGAGCAGCCGACCAGGTCGCCGCCCGGGACCCCGAGCAGTTCTGCGGCCGTGGCGTTGACGGTCTGCACCCGGCACTCCCGGCCGAGCACGAACAGCGCTCCGTGCATGCTGCCGAGCACGCGGTTCAGGTCGTCCCGCGACACCGTGGTCTTGCGGAGCCGTCGCACCATCCGCTGGAACGCACGGTTCAGGTCCCGGAGCTCCGTGGGACCCGTCGCGGGCAGCCAGACCCGCAGGTCGCCGCCCGCAATCCGGTCGGCGGCATCGGCCATCCGGCGGATCGGGTCGCGCAGCGCCACCCCCAGCCAGAGGTAGCGCCCCGCAGCGACGGCGAGCAGGACGCCACAGCAGACCAGGGCCTCCGTTTCGAGGCCGGCCTGCGCAAGCCCGAGCCCGGCCGCGAGACCGACCAGGAGGCCAGCCGCGGTCGCAAGGGCGGTCAGGTGCAGCGTGTGTCGACCCATGGATTGCGCAACCCGGGCGCTGGTCCCGGCTCCTTCGATCCATCGGTCCGGGCCGACCCGCGACTCGTGCCATCGGCGCGGCGAATGTGTCGTCGTGCGACACTCCACTGCCCGTCCAGCCCGCTCCGGCGTTGCCATGGGCGCCTGGGCGAACGACGATCCCGGGCGATGCACAAGCTCTGCTTCGCCCTGGCGGCCGCGCTGGCCGCCACGTCTCTCCCTGCCCAGGACGGCTGGGTCAGCCTGTTCGACGGCAAGACCCTGTCTGGCTGGACCCAACGGAACGGCACCGCCCGCTACGAGGTCGTCGACGGCACGATCGTCGGCACGACCACCAAGGGGAGCCCGAACTCGTTCCTGTGCTCGGACCGCTTCTACGGCGACTTCGAGCTCGAGTTCGACGTCAAGCTCCACGACGACGAGCTGAACTCCGGCGTGCAGATCCGGAGCCACTCGTTCGACGCGCACAACGACGCACGCGTCCACGGCTACCAGGTCGAGATCTCGACCAATGGCCACGCAGGCTTCGTCTACGACGAGGCGCGGCGCGGCTGGCTCAGCACCGACCGCGACGACCCGATCCGACGCACCGCGTTCCAGAACGGCGCGTGGAACCGCTACCGCGTGGTCTGCTTCGGCCCGACGATCCGCACCTGGATCAACGACGTGCAGATCGCGCACGTCGTCGACGACTGGTCGCCCAGTGGCTTCATCGGCCTGCAGGTCCACTCGGTCGGCGGCGACCCCCAGTGGAAGGTCTCGTGGCGCAACCTCCGGATCCGCGAGCTCGGCGACGGCGGCGGCTTCGTGCCGCTGTTCAACGGCCGCGACCTGTCCGGCTGGCGCGTCAACGAGAACCCCGACTCGGTCCGCGTCCAGGACGGAGCCCTGGTCGTGCAGGGCGAGCGCGCCCACGTGTTCTACGACGGGCCGGTCTACCAGCACTCGTTCAAGAACTTCGAGCTGCGCGCGCTGGTGAAGACCAGGCCGAACGCGAACTCGGGCATCTACTTCCACACCGAGTTCCAGGACTCCGGCTGGCCGGCCAAGGGCTACGAGGTCCAGGTCAACAACACGCAGGGTGACTGGCGTCGCACGGGCGGCCTGTATGCGATCGACGACGTGAAGGAAGCACCGGCCAAGGACGAACAGTGGTTCCTGATGGAGGTCCGCGTGGAGGGCCAGCACGTGACGGTCCGCGTCGACGGCAAGGTCACCGTCGACTACGTCGAGCCGGACGGCGTGAAGCGGGACGCAGGCTTCGCGGGACGCCTGATCGACCGCGGGACCTTCGCTCTCCAGTGCCACGACCCGGGCTCGGAGGTCTGGTACAAGGCGATCGAAGTCCGTCCGCTGCCGGAGTGAGGGCAGGCGAGGCATGTGACCCATCCCGGAACACGGACTAGACTCGGCACGCCTCTCCGGGGTCCGTCCTGCGGACCCTGCGCACGTCCCGCCGAGCCAAGACCGGTCCCCGACCGGAACGTGTTTCCGCAGCCCTGATGATCCGCGCCCTCGCTTTCGCGCTCGCATCGACGAGCGCCCTGGTCCCCCAGGGACCCACTCCCCGACACCCCTCCAACCCGCGCGCCGAGCTGATCCTGACGCTGCGCGGGACGCGACCGGACCTCCAGCCGATCCGCGAGGCGATCCGCGATCGCAACCCGGCGAGCGCCGCAGATGCGGTGGCGGCCGCGCAGGCCGACGCCTCGACCGCACGCGCCGGAGTCGTGTCCTCCCTGGAAGGGCTCGGCTGCCGGGTGGTCGAGCAGTTCTGGCTGATCGATGCCTGCCTCGTCGACGCTCCGGCGGGGATCGACGCCCAACTGGCCGCGCTCGAAGGCGTGCGCGCCGTCCACCGCAACTCCACCCGGGCACCGGGCGACGCCCGCGTGCACCACGCCCCCATCCGGACGTCGACCGACCTCGACAACCACGGCACCGATGCCGTGCACCTCCGCGGTGTCCGCGGTGCCGGCACGACCGTCGCGATCATCGACAGCGGCCTGGATGCAACGGTGAGCACGCTGCCCCGCCCCCACCGCACGTTCTTCGTCAACGGAGACCCGAACAACACGACCGGTGGCGGGCTGTCCGGGTCGCGGATGCTGGCCAACGTCCAGATCGGCGCCTTCCCCGCGGACGACCCGATCGACCACGGCACCCGCGTCGCGGGCGTGGCCATCGGCGCGCGCTGGAACGCGACCCCCGCGGCGGACGACGGACACGCGCCGCGCGCCCAGGTGGTCGGCTACGCGATGGTCGACCTCGCGGGCGGTCTCGCGTCGCTCGCGACGATGATCCGCAGCTGGCAGGCGTGCACGCTGGATGCCGCCACCTACGGCACCCAGGTCGCCGTGATCTCCTACGACGGGACCGAGGACCCGACCTCGCCCGAGCAGCAGGCGATGGACGCGTGCGCGGAAGTCGCGGACATCTGCGTCACCGCCATGGCGGGCAACGACCCCCGTTCGAGCCTTTGGTACCAGGGAGCCACCAACGTGCTCGCCGTGGGCGCCGTGGTCCAGGACACGCACGTGGTCACCAACTTCACGGCGCGCGGACCGCTCGACTCGTTCGGACCGGCTCCCCGCGTCTACCCGCACGTCGTCGCCAACGGCGACCTGATCGAGATGCCGACGGCCGACCGGGAGGCGACGTCGGTCGTCCGGAGCGGAACGTCCTACTCGGCCCCCCAGGTCGGGGGTGCCGCGGCGCTGTTCCGGTCCGTCCGGCCGGCAGCGAGCGCCGACGAGACCCGCGCCGCGATCCTCGCGACCGTCGCCGACGCGCGCGGCGCGAACCCGACGGACCTCGATGCGATCGGCCACGGCTACCTCCGCGTCGACCGTCTCGTCGACCTCGGCCAGAACCGGATCGCCGGCACGGTCGCCCGTGGCCAGGTGACGATGGCGGCTCCGCTGTGGACGACGACGCTCGCTGTCACCGCGGGCCAGACCTACGCCGCGGCCCTGGCGTTCTCCCGCACCGACGTGGCGCTGCTGAGCTGGGCCAACCTCGACCTGACCGTCACGCAGAACGGCACGCTGCTGGCATCGAGCCACGGCGTCGCCGACACCCATGAGCGCGTCGTGTTCCGGCCGGAGACGACCGGCAACGTCGTGCTCGAGGTGCGCGCCGTCTCGTTCGAGCCCGGACGGCTCGACCAGTCCTTCGGCATCGCCGCTGCACGCGTCCCGCTGCCCTTCGTCACGAGTTATGGGCAGGGCTGCTTCGGATCACGTGGCCCTTCGACGGTCCAGGAGGTCGAGCCCCGCGCGAACACGACGGTCTTCGGCAATGCGTCGAGCAACCTGCTGATCGGCGGCACGCCCCACCGGACCCAGCAGTGGATCGCGACGCAGAGCCCGAGCGCTGCGTTCTACGTGCGGGGACTGGCCCTCCGCCGCGACGAGGCGCCCACCAGCGGTCCGTGGAACGCCGGCTGGGTGGAGCTCGACATGCGCATCGGCTTGACGATGGCGGAACCGACCGCGGTCAGCACGACGTTCGACGCGAACCTCGGCAGCTACGCGACGCAGGTGATCCGCCGCAAGCGCTTCGTGCTCCCCGGCTACCCGGCTCCGAACGCCGGGCAGAGCAACTTCGACGTCGTTCTGCCGCTCGACCAGAGCTTCTCCCGTCAGTACGACCCGGTCGGTCCGAATCCCGGCGGCATCATGGACCTGATCGTCGATGCGCGGACCTACGCGAGCTCCGGCGGCGTGCAGGGACTCCAATACCCGCTCGATGCCGTCACCGGACTGGGTCCACTCGGCGCCGTGACGCTGCACGCTCCGTCGCCGACGGCGACGACCGGCACGGTCCGCGTCGGCGAGGCGACGGTCCTCGGGCTGGTCGGCACGCTCGGGATGCCGCGCTTCGCGACTCTCGAGGCCGAGGGCGTCCCGTCGATGGGCAACAGCTACGAGCTCGTGGTGCAGGGCGCGATGCCGATGAGCCCGGTCCTGTTCGGCTCGGGTTCGTCCCGATCCACGTGGGCCGGCACCCCGCTCCCGCTCGACCTCAGCATCCTGGGCGCCCCCGGCTGCTTCGTGCTGAACAACCTGGAGGCGACGGTGTCGGTCGCCGCGGACGCAACCGGCACAGCACGCCTGACCTATCCGGTCCCCAACAGCATCGTGCTGCGCGGACGGGAGGCGTTCCACCAGGGCATTGTCTTCGACCCCTACGCCAACCTGCTCGGCGTGACGACCACGAGCGGGATCGGCGTCCAGTTCGGTCAGTGACCGACGCCGTCCCGCGCGGCGGCGGGACGGAGTGGACGGTCGGTCGCAGCCTGCAGAGAATGCCGCCCGATGCCGCTCTACCACTACCGCTGCTGCGCCTGCGATGACGTGTTCGAAGAGCTCGTTCCCACGTCGCGGGCCGACGAGCCGGTGCCTTGCCCGTCGTGCGGCGCGGAAAAGACGGAGCGCGAGCTGACGACGTTCGCGGTCCGCGGCGACGGTATCCGAAGAGAGGCGGAACCGTTCTGCGGTCGCTGCGGTGAGAACCGCCCGCCCTGCGCGAGCTAGCGGCGCGGGGTCGTGCACGACCCCATCACGCCCCGCCGACGAGCGAGGCCATGTCGGCAGGCAACGGCGCTTCCACCGTGAATGGCTCGTCGAACCCCGGGTGGCGGAACGTCAGCGTCGACGCGTGCAGCGCGTGCCGCGACAGGATCAGGCGGTCGCGGTGGGCCGACGCCTCCTCGTCCTCGAGGTAGTCGAGGAAGACCTCCGGCGGCACGCCGTAGATCTTGTCCCCGACCAGCGGGCATCCGATCGCATCCATGTGGACGCGTAGCTGGTGCGTCCGACCGGTCTCGGGGAAGAGCTCGACGAGCGAGAAGCCGCCGACGGTGCGCACCGTGCGGTAGCGCGTCGAGGCCGGAAGCCCCGACCCGTCCGGCCGCGCCTCGAGCTTGAGTCGCACCGGAGAGCGACGATCCGGGCCGATGGACAGCTCGATGCGGCCCTCGTCGGCGTCGGGACGTCCGTGGACGACGGCGAGGTAGACCTTCTCCACCTCGCGATCCTCGAACTGGCGACGGACGGCGGCGTGGAACCCATCGTCGAGTCCAACCGCCAGCACTCCCGACGTCTCGCGATCGATGCGGTGCAGCAGCCGCGGCACGACGTCGTGCGCCGGGTCTTCCGGGCGCCGGTAGCGGCGATGCAGGAAGTGGATCAACGTCCCGTGCACGCGGCGACCGGCCGGGTGCACGGCGAGGCCCGCGGGCTTGTCGACGACCACGCAGGACCGGTCTTCGTGGAGGATCGGAACCTCGAAGTCGTCCGGGAAGACCTCGTCCGGCACCGGCTGCGGTGGGATGCGCACGACGATGACGTCGCCACGCCGGATCTTCCGCGACGGGCGCGCGGCCCGCCCGTCCTCCAACTCGACGTAGCCGTCGCGAATCAGGTCGTGGACCTTGTTCCGCGAACGCCACGTCAGGAACGCACAGAGCACCTGATCGAGCCGTTGGCCGTCGTGCCGATCGTCCGCGAGCAGCCGGATCTGTTCGAGCGGCTTGCTGTGGTCGCGTGGGGACTCACCCGGGAAGCGGGGAATCACAGTGCACCGTCGACGGCTGGAATCGGATGGCCTGGGCTCGATCCGCGGGGAGAGCCCACGCTCGCAGCCTGTGGGCCTGCCCGGCCCGTCCGTGCCCGGCAGTCCAAGGGGCCCAAGCGGCAGCGGACGCGCCGCCGCGCTCGGATCAGCTGTCGGTCGACGCGGTGATCGAGGTGTCCTCGCTCGCGTCGTCCCTGCCCTGCCGACCGCCCTTGACCTTCGACTTGCGACGCGAGCGGCCGCGGCCACCCCGGTCGTCCATCTTGCGCTGCGCCCGCTGGATGTTGCGGATCTTCTCGCGCTCCTCGCGGCGGTTCTTGTCGCTCTCCTTCTCGAAGTACGCGTACTTCTTGGCGAGGCGGAAGATGCCGGCGTAGTTGCACTGACGCTTGAACCGGCGCAGCGCGGTCTCGAGCGGCTCGTTCGGGCGGACCTGGACCTTGATCATCGAAGCGACTTTCGGTGGAGTTCCTGACGGCGGCCGGCAAACCGGGCAGCAGCGGAGTGGGGCGGCAGAGCCGTCCGACCGCGGCAGGCTCCCGGCCGGCGCGAAGGGCCGAACAAGATACCGAGCATCGGCCGCGGGGCAATCTCCACTTGGAACGAAACTCGGAGCCCGCCGGCGGCGCCTCGAAGAGGGGTGAGGCCGGATCGGTCGACGGCCTGGTCGGCACCGTCGAGCGGTTCACGTTCCGCAACGAGGACACGGGCTTCGCGGTCGTCCGCTTCCGGCCCGAGGGCGGGAGCGACGCCCTCTCCCTGGTCGGCGTTCTCGCACAACTTGCTGAAGGACAGCAGGTTAGAGTCAACGGAAAACGCACGGTCCACCCCCGTTTCGGCGCTCAGATCGAGGTCTCGGCCTGCGAGACGACGCTCCCCCACAGCCTCGACGGGATCCGTGCCTACCTGTCTTCGAGCCTGATCAAGGGCGTCGGGCCAGCGACGGCGGAGCGGATCGTGGAGCGATTCGGCCAGGAGACGCTCCGGATCATCACGGACCAGCCCGAGCGGCTGCGGGAGGTCCCCGGCCTCGGCCCGAAGAAGATCGAGGAGATCGGAGCCGCGGTCCGCGACCAGCAGGAGGTCCAGGACGTGATGTTCTTCCTGCGGACCTACGGGCTCGGCCAGGCGCTCGCCGTCCGGATCGTCAAGCGACTGGGGCGCAACGCGTCGGCCATGGTCGAGGCCAATCCCTACCGGCTCGTCGATGACGTGATCGGAGTCGGCTTCCGCACCGCCGACCAGCTCGCCCAGCGGCTCGGGCTCGCGAAGGACTCTGCCGACCGGATCCAGGCGGGCCTCCAACACGCGCTGACCGAGGCATCTCGCGACGGGCACTGCTACCTGCCGCGCACGGAACTCGTCGAGCGGACCGCACGGCTGCTCGAACTCGACGCCGAGCCGGTCGCAGCGGCCCTGCCGGATCTCGTCGCGCGCGGCCGGGTCGTCCTCGACGCAGCATGCGACGACGAAGCCGTCTACCCGCTCGCGCTCCACCTCGCCGAAGCGGGCGTCGCGTCGATGGTCCGCCAGCTGAACGAGGCGAGCCTCGAACCCCTGCCGGTCGACGTCGCGGCCGGACTCGACGCGTTCGAGACGCGCTCCGGCTGGAGTCTGCCCGACGCCCAGCGCCGCGCCGTGTTCGAAGCGCTGCGCAGTCCGATCAGCGTCGTGACCGGCGGCCCCGGGGTCGGCAAGACCACGATCGTCCGCGCGATCGCAGAGATCCTGACCGCCGCCGATCTGACGCTCCTGCTCGCAGCGCCGACCGGGCGCGCCGCGAAACGCCTCGAGGAGTCGACCGACCGCAGCGCCCGGACGATCCACCGGCTCCTCGAATACCAGGCAGGGATCCAGCGATTCCTCCGCGACCCGGACCAGCCGCTCGAAGGTCACGTCCTCGTCGTCGACGAGACGTCGATGCTCGACGTGCGCTTGGCCTACGACCTGCTCCGCGCGGTCCCCCCCGGCATGCGCCTCGTGCTCGTCGGCGACGTCGACCAGCTCCCGTCCGTCGGACCGGGCCGGATCCTCGCCGACCTGATCGAGGCGGGCGTCGTCCCGGTCACGCGGCTGACGCGGATCTTCCGGCAGGGTGGCGGCTCGCGGATCGTCGAAGCAGCGCACCACATCCTGGAGGGAGACGTCCCGGAGGCGGGTCGCGAGGGCGACGACTTCTTCTTCGTCGAAGCGCGCGTGCGCTGATCCGCGAGATCGTCACGCAGCGCATCCCGAAGGCGTTCGGCCTCGATCCGGTCCGCGACGTGCAGATCCTGTGCCCGATGTACCGGGGCGAAACGGGTGCCGACGCGATCAATCGCGAACTCCAGGCCGCGCTCAACCCGGAGGGCCACGAACTCGTGCGCGGTGGCCGGACCTTCCGCGTCGGCGACAAGGTGATGCAGACGCGGAACGACTACGACCTCGAGGTCTACAACGGCGACGTGGGCCGCGTCCTGGCCATCGACCACGGCGCGGGCGGGATCCAGGTGACGTTCGACGGGCGCGTGGTCGCCTACGGTTCCGCGGACCTGGACCAGCTGCTGCCGGCCTACGCGATCACCGTGCACCGCTCCCAGGGCAGCGAATACCCGGCCGTGGTCGTACCGGTCACGACCGACCACTTCCTGATGCTGCGCCGCAACCTGATCTACACCGCGGTCACCCGCGGGAAGAAACTCGTCGTCCTGGTCGGTTCGCCGCGCGCGCTCGAGATGGCGGTCGGAACCCACGACGAGGGCTCGCGCCACAGTGGACTCGCACGGCGCCTGCAAGCGTGAGCGTCGACCGCTAGCATCGGAAACCATGCTCGGACGACACGTCGTCGCCCTGCTCTTGCCGGCCACCCTGGTCCAGGCGCAGGAAGAACCCGCGCTGCGGCTCCAGGACGTGCTGGAAGTCCTCGACAGGGAGACGCTCGACATGCGCGCCTACCTGGCGCTGCTGCGGCGCGGAGACGGCGCGTTGCCGACCCTGCTCCAGGCCTACGACGCCCGACCGATCGCGGACGCTGCGGACGACACAGCCACGACACAGACCCTGGCCCGACGCCGCGAGCGCGTGCTCCGCGGCGTCCGCATCCTGGGCGCGCAGGCGGCGCCGGCCGCCGCCGACCTCATCGAGCGACTCCGCAGCGCCCCATCGGCCGAGGCGCCGCTCCTGCTGCAGACCATCGCGGAGACGGCTCCGCACGACGAAGACCCGAGCCGGCACCTCGATGCCGCGCTCGCCGCATCCAAGCCGTTCCTGACACCAGGCGACCAGGGCTTCATCGACCGACTGCGCGGCTCCATCCGGGTCTATGTCCGTCTCCGCACCACGCTGCCGGACCTCGAATCCTGCGTGGAGGGGCTGACGGACGACGACCCGTTCGTCCGCGAGTTCGCGGCCGAATGGCTCGGACGCCGCGGCGCGGCCGCCGAAGTCGCCCTGCCCGCCCTGGAGCGGGCACGCACCGAACGCGAGCACCCGCGGCAGGCCCGGCTGCCGAACCACTCGTTGAGCTCGAACTTCGACGAGATGATCCAGGACGCAGCAGCGATCGCGATCGCGCGGATCGCGCCGTACGACCCCCGGGCGATCCCAGGGTTCGTCGCGCTCCTCGAATCGCCGGACCCGCAGGAGCAGGTGACCGCCGTGATGGCGATCGGCCGGGCTCGAGCCGCCGCTGGCGAGCAAGCGCTGCGCCGCCTGCTCAAGGGTGAGGACGCACGGCTGCGGGCCGAGGCGATCACCGCACTCGGGATGCTGGAGTCACCCGTCCCGGCGACTCTCCACGACCTCCGCAACCTCGCTGCGGGGGACGACCCGGCGCTCGCGGCGCGCGCGCGCGCCGCGCTGCGCAACGCCGGAATCGAAGTGCCGGGGCCCGCTCAGAAGGGCACCGACACGAAGCGGTAGGGCTGCCCGTAGCTCAACGGCACCTCGACGAAGACCGGGTCGAAACCCGGTGCCCAGATCTCGAGCAGCACGTCCGCCTCGTTCTCGAACGCGCCGGAGTAGAGCACGGCTCGGCCCGCGGCGTCCTCGACGAATCCCACCTCGGCCGCTGCGAGCGCGAACGGCGAGAAGTAGGCCAGTCCGGTCCGATCCGTCAGCGCGAAATCGTTGGCGTAGGGCGACACGCAGACGCAGCCACTCCACTCCTGGTCCGCCTGGACCACGCGCACGCCGACGCCTTCCCACACGCCGCCGGTGAACGGGTCGTAGACCTCGATCTCCAGTTCCACGGCGCGGGGAGCCGGCTCGGACACGACTTCCGTGCAGCAGTCCGAGCACGCGGACAGAGGCAGAAGCAGCAGAACGGCGAGCAGAGCGCGGTGGACCATGATCCCCGCTCCCACTCAAGTCGCGTGCCATCCGGTCGCAACGCTGCGCCGAAGGCCACAACCCTCCACCCAACAGCGACTTGTGGCCCGGCGCGCCGCACACCGGCGTCCGCAGCACGCGCGCCGACTGCCGGCCACGGCGAGACAGCAGGTGTCCTCCAGGGGCGACAGCCCGCGGTCAGCGCGACAGCCCTTGCAAGAGCTCCGTGACGCGGGGGTCACCGGGCCGCAGCGCGGCGGCCTGCTCGAGTTCTTCGCGCGCGCGCCAGGACTCGCCGACGAGCGCCAAGACACGCCCGAGGTTGACCCGCGCCTCGAACGAACGGGGCATCAGCTCGACCGCCTTCTCGAACGCCAGCCGCGCCTCGAAGCGCCGCCCGCTGCTCGCGCGCGCGACCCCGAGCCCGAGCCAGGCGTTCCCGAACCGGGGGAACGCGGCGACCAGCCGTTCGAACGCGGCGACGGCGGCGCGGACCGCGTCCGGACCGGAGGCCGCGGCGAGCGCGCAGTAGGCGAGACCGAGTCCGACGTCGGCCTCGATCACCCTCGCTGCGAGAGGTCCATTCCACAGCGGCACGGACAGGGACTGCTGGGCGCGGAGGTATGCGTCGCGCGCGCGCTCGAGATCGGCGCGCGCACCGGTCCGCTGGAAGTCTCCGAACGCGATCTCACCCGCCATGCAGTGGAGCCGTGGATCCGTCGGGCGCTGCTGGAGGCCTGCCTCGACCAGCGCCTGCGGCGACGCCCAGACCCCGACGCGCAGCAGGGTGCACGGCACGGAGGCACCGATCAGGAGGCCCGCCACCACGAGCGCCGCCCGCTCCGTGCGTCGCGCCACCAGGAACACCGCGAGTGCTGGAACCGCAACCGCGATCGCCAGGTAGACGTAGCGATCCGCGATCGGGTAGGGCCCGAGCGCCTCGACCCGGGCCGCGACCGGCAGCACCACCGCGAGCCCTGTGGTGGCTGCCATCCGGAGCGGCAGCGACCGCGTCCGCACGGCGAGGGCCGCGAGCCCGACGACCGCGGCGAAACCGGCAGCGGCCGCAACACCTCCCGCGGTCGGCGCGTCGAACGGCGTGCCGACACCCGGCCAGGGGATGCGCGCGAGCAGACGTCCCGCGACTTCGAGCCGGATGCCCGTGAGCCCCTCGATGTCCATGCTCTCGCCAGCGAGCCCCAGGCCGAGTACCGAGACGCGGGCCAAGGCCCACGAAGCCAGCACAGCCGCATAGCCCCCCCACACCCGCCGCACCCTGTCTGCGCCAGCCCAGGTGCGCGCGCAGCGCAAGGAGTGCCGCCGCAACCGACAGGGGATCATTGATCGCGGCGATCCAGGCCGCCGGCTCGACCACCGCGGGAT
>JBEAPQ010000110.1:0-38449 GCA_041164325.1 Planctomycetota bacterium
CAGGGTGGAGGTGCAGCACGTAGGGCTGCAACCGTCGCGATCTGGTCAGCCGCGACGCGCCCGGCGGCGAGCTGATCCTCGGCCCACGCGCGCGCCGCCCGTCCCGCGCGGCCTGCGTTCGCGTTGCTTGCGAGGAGGGGGAGCACGGCATCGCAGAGCTGTTGGGGCGTTTCCCCTCGCCCCACGGCGGGGGCCTCCGCGGTGATCCCACGAAGGCCCAGCTCGTTCGAGATCACCGGGAGCCCGTGCGCGAGTGCCGTCAGCACCTTGATCCGGCTCCCTCCGCCTGAGAACACCGGCGCGACGAGAGCGCGCACCTGGCCGAACAGCGAGCCCAGATCCTTCACGAATCCGTGGACCCGGACTCCTGGTGCCTGCGCCAAGGCAGCCACGAACGGCGTCGGATTGGGGCCGGCCAGCCATAGTTCGGCGTCCGGCAGCTGCTCGCGGATGCGAGGCAGCACCCGGAGCGCTACCTCCCGGGCCGCCTCGGGATTCGGGGCGTGGCGATAGTCACCGAGGAACAGGATCCTCGGCGGTGCCTCGGACGGTTCGACGGGGTGGGCAGGCAGGTGGACCAGCGGTGGGCGGACGTGGACCGGGCGGGCGAAGCGCTGTTCGAGCGTCGCCGCGTCCTCCGCGGTGAGGGCCTGCAGCTGTGCGGCGAGCCGGTAGTTGCGTTCGACGTAGGCCTCCCAGAGCAGGGCGTCGCGCCTGAGCCCGATGCCTCGGGGGCCGATCGCCGCGGGGACCGGGTGGCCTGCCTCGTGGTCGGTCAGGATGGTCGGGACCGCCCCGAAGCACGGCAGATACTGGGCCATCAGGTCCATCTCCACGAGCGCGGCGTCCGGAGTCCGGGGCGCGGCGCGCACGGCCTCGCGCAGCGCTCGGGCCATCGCCCGTGAACGGAACTTCGCGACGACGACGGGCAGCCGTCCCTGGGCCCAGCGCCGCAGCATGATTCCCTTCTGCCGCAATCGAGCCGTGCCGCGGAGTTCCCGGATCTCGGCGCGCTCGATCAGCCGGACGGAGGTGAGTCCGTCCGGCAGCGTGGGCCGGTCCCGCAGTTCGGAGCGGGTTGCGAACGAGACGAGGTCTACCTCGGCCTGCGCGGCGAGCGATGTCACCAGGGCGTGCAGGTAGACGCCGCCGCCGTGGCCGGCGTCCGCGTGCGGCAAGAAGGGGCTCGCGACGAGGATGCGCACCAGGAAATTGGAAGGGTCAGCGGCCGGAAGATGGTTATCCACAATTCCACACTGAGAAATGTGGAGATCAAGATCGGGAACGTTTTCTTCCGCCCCATGCCTAAATCATTCTTGGTCATGGGCTTGCGAGCTGGCTCCGCCAGAATCCGGTCATGCCGTAGCAGATCTCCACCCTGGCCCTGTTCGAGGAGCTCTGCCATAATCCCGCCCCTCGGCCGGACGACCGAGCCCGGGAACGACCATGACTGACACGATCCGAGCGATCCTCGCGATCCTGGAGCAGGATCGACCACCCGAGCTGAAGATCGCGGCCGCGCAGATCCTCGGTGAGCTTGCGCCCAAGGATGCGGCCGTCGTCCGTGGGCTGGAGCAGCGCCTGAGCGTGGGGGAAGACTTCATGTCCCGCCACGTGCTGGCTGCGCTCGGAGCGATCGGCGGCGCGGCCGCGACCAAGGTGCTCGTCCAGCAGCTGGACGGGAAGCACCCGGACCTCGCCGCCCACCTGCTCGCCGAGCTCGGTGACCACGCGGTCGACGCACTTGCGGCCGCGTTCGAGGGGGGCAGCCACGAAGCCCGGCTGCGGATTCTCGGGATCCTGGCCCGCGCCTCGAGCCCGAAGGTCGCCGAGGTCGCCGAACAGGCGCTCCTCCTTCCCGAGTTCAGCAAGCGGGCCGCGGACGTCCTCGTCCACGCGGCGGAGCGTTTCGACGCGCGCCGTCTGAAGCCGCTGAAGACGCGTCTCACCAAGGCTCTCGCGGCCGAGGACATGTCGCCGCAGGTCGCGGCGTCGCTCCTCGGTGTGCTGTCCCGGCTCGACGCGGCAGGCAGCCGTGCGACCCTGATCAAGTTCGCGGGCGCAGAGCAGCCCGCGATGGTCCGGCAGGCGGCCCTCCATGCGCTGAAGGGTGTCAAGATGACGCCGACCCAGGCGGCGGCACTGCTGCCGTTGGTGCACGAGGACGACCAGGCCCACGTCGTCGAGCCGGTGCTGGCGCTCCTCGATCATCACGACGCGTGGCCGGACGGATCGGTCGCGGAGCTTCGGAAGCTGATCGGCCATCGCAACCCGCGCATCCGGCTCTTCGCTGTCCGCGCGCTGCGCAACGTGCCTCGCGCCGAACACGTCAAGCCGCTGATCCAGCTGCTCCACGGCGACGACGGGGACCTCAGCGCTGCCGCAGCTGCAGCGCTCGGAGCCAACCCGGATGCGCTCGGCGTGCTCCTGCGCTCCCTGCAGCAGGAGAAGGACGCGGACCGTGCGCGCCGTACGGTCGAGCCCCTCTCCCGCCTCGCGCGCAACCTGCCGACCAAGGACCTGCGCACGCTGGTCGAACGTGGTGCCCGCCTGCTGCTGTCGCAGGATGCGGTCGGCGAAGTGGTGCTCGGGCTCGTGGTCCGCGCCCAGCCCGACAAGGGTGCAGCCGAAGTGGTGGACCGGGCGGTGCGGTTCCGGAAGCAGCGCAAGTTCGCGGACGCGGTCTCGCTGCTCGCTTTCCTTGCGGCGTCCGGCGTCATCCCCGCCGAAGGTCGCTACCAGCTGGCCGTCGCGCGGCTGCTGTTCGATGTGGTCGAGCAGGCGAAGGGTCGGGCCGACGGAGTGTGCGACGCGACGATGGGCTACTTCGCGATGCTGATCCGGGAGGGCTTCCCGCTCCTCCCACGGCTCAAGAAGGAGTCGATGCTGGAGCCCGAGGACCTGTTCGCGCTGGGCGAGCACTTCGCGGAGGCAGGTGGAGAGGAGCGTCGCTTCGGCGCGGCCCTCCTGGTCCACCTCGCCGAGAAGCACCCTCGTCGCAAGGCCGGTGAAGAGGCGCGCTCCGTGCTGCGCGCCGAAGGCCTCTGACGGGCCCGCAGCCCGTGACCCGATCGGTCCGAAGGCTGCGCGGTGCTCGTTCGGCAGCCGCTCTGCGGCCGCGTGAGAGTGTGTGACGAGGTTTCGACCCTCACTCTCAGCGACTGCGTTCGACCCTGGAACCGGGCGCGACGTCGAGGCGTCCGTCCTCGAACCGGACGACGCACTTGGTTCCCCCGTCGTAGTCGCGCGCTTCGCAGAGCAGCATGGCCGGCTCTCCGAACGCCCGGCAGGGCACCGGCGTCGGTGTGTCGACCCCTCGCCAGAAGCGCACGAAGGGATTCGTCGTGACCTCCTCGCCGACGCTCGAGGGTTCCATGTGCCCGGGCCGGACCGTGGTCGCGTCCGGGAGCGCGAGGAGCACGTCGAGGATCGAAGTCACCAACTCGTCGTAGCTCGCGTGTCCGGGTCCGCGCGTTCCGCCCACCGAGCCTCGGAAGAGAGTGTCTCCCGTGAACAGCTCGCGCTCATCGATGAGGAAGGCGAGCTGGCCAACGGTGTGCCCCGGCACGTGGAGCGCCCGGATCGTCAGGTCACCGCTCCGGACTTCCTGCCCGTTGACGAGCTCGGCGTCGAGGGCGCCGAACCAGGACCGTTCGGCCGCATGACCGCAGACCGGGCAGCCGAAGCGTGCGCGGTAGGTCTCGTTGTGCGCCACATGGTCGAAGTGGTGGTGCGTGCACAGCACGTGGGTGACGGTGAGCCGGAGCTCCTCGATCCGCGTGACGATGTCGTCCATCGGCGCGCCGGTGTCGATCACGACGGCGTGCCCACCGGGCCGGTCGGCGACCAGCCAAGTGTTGGACAGCCAGCCCGGATGCATGCTCCGGAAGACCAGCGGCCCGCGGCCAGCCATCATGCGTCCTTGCGGACGAAGCGCAGGAAGTAGTTCGCCTCGAGCAGGTCGTGCCGCTGCTCGGTCCGTTCGAAGCCCGCGGATTCGATCTCGGCCGTGAAGACCTCCTCGCCAGCGCGGACGTGGTTCATCGTCCACTCGCTCGTCTGCCCCTCGATGCGGTGGAAGTCGATGACGACGACCTGTCCGCCCGGGCGCAGTGCCTGATGGATCGAGGCGAGCGTGTTCCGCGGGAACTCGAAGTGGTGGTACACGTCGCAGATGAACACGAGGTCGACGGAGTTCTTCGGAAGCTCGACCGAGCGGTCGGTGCAGAGTCCCACGGTTGCATGCTCCAGCCCCAGGCGACGGATGCGGTTGTCGATGAGGCTGACGAACCCAGGCGAGATGTCGACGAGATAGACGTGCCCCTCCGGCCCGACGGCCTCCGCGAACGGGCCGAGAAACAGGCCGGTCCCGGCACCGATGTCCGCAACCTCCATCCCGGGCTCCAGCCCGAGCGCGGCCACGATCTCCTTGCGGCGCGAGAAGATCTCACGGCTCTCGGTCTCGAAGCGCTGCGTGTACTGCTCGACCGCACCCTCCCGCAGGAAGTTCTCGTTGATGCCCGGCTTGACGCTCTCTTCCGTGGAGAGGTCGACCGCCGTGACGCTGGTGGGTGCGCTGCAGGCCGAGAGAAGCGTGGTGAGGACGAAGAAGCTGCGGAGGGCGTGCATGGTGCGAGGGTTGGACAGCGTGTCGGGGATGGCTCTGGAGAGCGCGGCGGCCGCTCACTCGGGAGGCAGGCGAACGAGGGTCTTGGCGGGCAGGCGGCGGACCTGGTCCTCGGACCATCCGTTGAGGGTCGCCACTTCCTTCCAGCGACCCGCGGAGCCCAGCTCGGCGGCACAGAGCTGGCTCAGGGTTTGACCGGGAGCCAGGCGGACCTCGCGCCACTTGCGGGCGGGCCCGTCGCTGAGGACTTCGGGAGGGGGAACGGGTACCGGGCTGATCTCCTCGTCCGGCCGCGGCGCGCGGGCGAGGATCTCACCGAGTCGGGGGCCGTCCCCGCCGATCTCGAAGCGGAGCCGATCGGGTGCCTGCTCCTGCCGGAGCGCAGCGGCGCCGGAGTCGTGGCATCCGACGAGCACCAGCAGGGACACGAAGACGGTGGCAGTGCGCCGCATCGCACCATGTTGCCAGCCTCTCGCCCGTGATTCGAGCCGACGCCCGGCTTGGACCGCTGCCCGCGTCGGGCATCATGTGCGCCCGTGACAGCCGCCCGCCGCATCCTCCTCGGTCTCCTGCCCAAGGTCGCGCTGTCTCGGCTGACGGGGCTCGCGACACGGCTTCCGCTTCCCGCCTCGCTGCGGCCGGGCTTCTTCGCGTGGTTCGCGCGCCGGTACGGGGCGTCGCTCGAAGAGGTCGCCGGTGACCTCCGCGACTACCGCAGCCTGTTCGCGTTCTTCCAGCGACCGCTCCGCTCCGGTGCCCGTCCGATCGAGAGCACCGCCGCCTTCGTCTGGCCCTGTGACGGCAAGGTGGTGACCGCCGGGCGCATCGAGGGAGAGCGGATTCCGCAGGTGAAGGGCGTGGACTACGGGCTCGACGAGTTCGTGGGGGACCCGCGTCTGGGCGCGGCGCTCGCGGGCGGATCCCAGGTGACCGTCTATCTCGCGCCGGGTGACTACCACCGGGTCCATGCGCCGTTCGATGGACAGATCGTCGGCGTCCGGCAGATCCCCGGCACGCTGTTCCCGGTGAACCAGCCGGCCGTTCGCGCTGTGCCGGGTCTGTTCGTGCGGAACGCACGCGTCGTGTTCGAGGCTCGCCTCGCGGATGGTCGCCCCGCGGCGATCGTCATGGTCGGGGCCCTCAACGTCGGCCACATCCACGAGTCGGTCGCCGCCGGTGACTCGATCGCCCGCGGAGACGAGGTCGGTCGCTTCGGCTTCGGGTCCACGACCGTGGTGATCGTCGGCCCAGGCGACGCGAACCTTCCGGCCGTCGCCGGCGAGACGGTGGTGCGCATGGGCCGCGGCGTGCGATGAACGCATCACGGCCCTCGCCGGGCGCGCGCACGGCGTCTTCGTCGCCGTCTTGTCCCGTGCTCGGCTTCGGCTTGCCGCCGCCGGTCGCTCAGGTCCGATAGTCGGCGTTGATGCGGACGTAGTCCGCCGTCAGGTCGCAGGTCCAGACATCCGCGCCTTCGTCACCGACGCCGAGATCGACGCCGAGCGTCACCTCGCGTTCCTCGGCGAGGTGGCGCGAGGCCTCGGGCTCGCGGTCCGGGTGTGGGCGGCCGTCTTCGTAGAGCACGGTGCTGCCGATCCAGACGCGCGCCTTGGCGATGTCGATGGGGACACCGGCGCGACCCGCCGCGGACAGGATGCGGCCCCAGTTCGGATCGCGCCCGGCGACGGCGGTCTTCGTCAGCGGGCTCGTCGCGATCGTGCGACCGACGTGGCTGGCGTCGGCCTCGGAGGCGGCACCGCGGACCTCGACGGTCACCAGTCGGGTCGCGCCCTCGCCGTCTGCGGCGATCTGCTTGCACAGGCGGGAGGCGACGTCGAGCAGGGCTCCGTCGACGAGTTCGACGTCGGTTGCGGTTGCCAAACCGGAGGCCCACAGCACGACGGTGTCGTTCGGGGACGTGTCCCCGTCGACGGTGACGCGGTGGAACGTCCGGTCGACGGTCTCGCGGAGGACCTCCACGGCGCTCGCCGGCAGAGCTGCGTCCGTCGTCAGGAAGCCGAGCATCGTTGCCATGTTGGGGTGGATCATCCAGGCTCCCTTGGCGACGCCCGTCACGCGTCCTTCTCCGCCTGCCGCCTCGAACGTCGCTGACTCGAGCTTCGGGAACGTGTCCGTGGTCATGATGGCGCGCGTGAAGTCCATGACCCCGTCGGTATCGCCGGGGTCGCCGAGCGCGGCGGCGATCAGATCCGGGAGCGCAGCGAGGATCTTCTCCATCGGCAGGTGCGCGCCGATGGCCCCGGTGCTGATCGGCAGGACTTGCTCGGCCGGGCAGCCGAGTCGTTCCGCCACGGCTTCGGCGGTCCGGCGCGCGTCGTCGATGCCGCGCTGCCCGGTCGCGCAGTTCGCGCAGCCCGAGTTGACGACGATCGCGCGGACGAGCCCGCCGTTCTTCGCGAGGTGTTCGCGGCAGAGATGGACGTGCGCGCCGAGCAGTGCGTTCTGCGTGAACACGGCGGCCGCCGGGAAGGCCTCGTCTGCGATCAGCACGCCGAGGTCGAAACCACGCCCGGGCTTCTTGATCCCGGCGTAGGTGCCCGCGGCACGGAAGCCGCGGGGGAGGGGGACGTGTGTCATCGGGGTGTGCCCGCGGAGGGCACGGTCGTGGGATGGGTGCGGTTCAGTCGATGCGGATGCTCGCCGAGTCGATCCGCAGCTCCTGGCTGGTGCTGCCGCTCTCGGAGCCGAAGAACTCCAGCGTCTCGACGACGTTCTGGCCGTCGACGACCTCGCCGAAGATCGTGTGCAGGCCGTCCAGCCACGGGGTCTGTGCGAAGGTCAGGAAGAACTGGCTGCCGTCCGTACCGGGTCCCGCGTTCGCCATGCTCAGCAGCCCGGGCCGGTCGTGGCGCAGACGCGGCGACGACGGGCGACTGCAGTCGGGACACACGAAGAACTGCTGGTTGGCGATCTGGGTCTTCTTGTCGCCGAAGTAGTCCTTGGCGCACTCCGGGTTGGGGCAACGCACCGGGAACTCGCCGGAGTATTGGTAGCCGGGGCCTCCGGTGCCGTTGCCGAGCGGGCAGCCGCCCTGCGCCATGAAGCCCTTGATGACCCGGTGGAACTTCAGCCCGTCGTAGTAGCCGAGCTTCGTCAGGTAGATGGTGCTCGACACGTGCATCGGCGCCGCTTCCGGCAGCAGGCGAACCGAGATCGGGCCCTTGTTGGTCGTCAGGACCCACGTGTAGGTCTTGTCGGCGTCGAACTCGACCTTCGGCGGGATCGGGAGGCCTGTGCGCCAGCTCGGACCCTTGCTGATCTTCCGCTGCGCGACGAAGTCGGCCAGAGCGTCGATGGCGGGATCGCCCGTCTTCTCGATGGTCGCGAGGTTGGCGGGGGGCGTCGGCTCGGGCGTCGGGACAGCCGTCGTCTCGGTCGGCTGCACGGGCTCGGGCTGCTTCGTTTCGTTCTTGCAGCCGACAACGACGAGCAGGGAGGCCAGGAAGGCGAGGCGGATCGCGAGATTCTGCATGGTGGAAGTGGGGCTCGATCGGGCGGTCCCGAGGACCGGGAGGAGGCGGCACGATAACCGAGGCCCCTCGGTCAACGAGAGGAGTCGTCCGCGCGGTAGGCGCGAAGCCGCGGCCACCAGCAAGGGACGGCGGATCGGTAGGCGCCGTAGTCCGAACCGAACCGTTCGAGCAGGGCGCGTTCTTCGCGGGGGCGGGCGACGAGGTTCCAGGCCACAGCTCCGGCGATCACGTAGACGAGGCCGAGCCGCGTGCCGAGGAGGCACGAGACGGCCAATCCCTGGGTCAGTCCGAAGACCGCCATCGGATTGCGGAGGTGGGCGTAGATCCCGCGGACCACGAGGTGGCGGGTCGTATCCAGGGGAAGGGGAGTTCCGTCGCCGTGCCAAGCGAAGAGCGAGGCGCTGTGCAGGCCGCCCGCACTCGCCGCGGCGAGGAGGAGCCAGGCCGCGGCGTCGGTCCACGGAGCCTTGTCGAAAGGCGGCCAGCCGAGGATCTCGAACTCGAGGTGCGCGACGGCGCGCGGCAGGACGACCAGGAACAGCCCCCAGAAAGCGACGATCTGCACGAGGGTCGCGGCGAGGTGGCCCGCGCGGGACCTGTGCCGGGCGACGCGCTCGCGGTAGCGGATCATGGGCGACCGAGGCGGGCTGCGAGCAGGAGGGGGAGCACCGTGGAGGGCAGCATCGACAGCGCGCCCCGCCAGAGGGTCGGGTCCTGCCACCAGAGGCCGATCGCGAGGAGTCCTGCGTAGGTCGCCGCTCCCGCATGGAGCCAGAGTGCCCCGCCGCTCCACGGACGACGGCCTGCGAGGCCGACGGATGCGGCGGCGGCTGTGCCGACGTAGAGGATGCCGTCCGCGAGGCCGAGCGCGCCGAACCACCGCGGATCGATCGGAGCCGGAAAGAACAGTGGCCGGAGGTCGGAGGATGCGGCGAGCGCGGCCCACCACGAGAGCCCGGCCACGGCCTCGATCGCGCAGAAGGTGATGCCGAAGCGCTGCAGGGGTGTGTGTGGACTTCCTCGGCTGCTCATCGTCGGTCCGGCGTCAGAACGCATCGCTCCGCGCGGCATCCCACTCACGTCGGAACATGGCGTCGTACTCGTCCTCGCGGGCTCCGAACTTGCCGTGGAGCAGGTCCATGGGCCGCAGGTAGTCGTAGATCTCGGCGTAGCTGGCGACCACCGTTGGCGTCAGTCGTCGGATCAGGTGGGAGGGCTCGAGCGCTGCGAAGGAGTCCAGGCCCGCGGCCCCGAGGATCTCGAGGGCGGCACGGACCGTGTGATGGTGGTAGCGGTGGACCCGGACGCGCTTGTCGGCGACGTCGAGCCCCCGTACGAGCGCGGGGTCCTGCGTCGCCACGCCAACCGGGCAGTGGTTGCTGTTGCAGCGCAGGGCTTGGATGCAGCCGAGTGCGAACATCATCGGGCGCGCCGAGTTGCACAGGTCCGCACCGATCGCGATGCGGCGGACGATGTCGAAGCCCGTCGCGATCTTGCCGCTGGCGATCACGCGGACCCTCGAGCGCAGGCCGGCCCCGACGAGGGCGTTGTGGACGAGCAGGAGGCCTTCGGTCAGCGGGAGGCCCACCGAGTTGGAGAACTCCATCGGCGCCGCGCCGGTCCCGCCTTCGCTGCCGTCCACCGTGATGAAGTCGGGGACCTCGCCGGTCTCGAGCATCGCCTTGCAGATGCCGAGGAACTCGCGCGGGCGACCGACGCAGAGCTTGAAGCCGACAGGCTTGCCGCCCGACAGTCGTCGCAGCTCCGCGAGGAAGCGGACCAGCCCTTCCGGGCTCTCGAAGGCGGTGTGGAAGGGAGGCGAGAGCACGTCCTCGCCGACCGGGACGTGCCGGATCGCAGCGATCTCGGGCGTGACCTTGCGCCCCGGCAGGATGCCGCCGTGCCCGGGCTTTGCGCCCTGGGACAGCTTGAGCTCGATCATCCGGACCTCGTCGCGCTGTGCCTGCGCGGCGAACAGGTCGGGGTCGAAGCGGCCGTCCAGCGTTCGGCAGCCGAAGTAGCCCGTGCCGATCTGCCAGCACAGATCGCCGCCCGGCTCGAGGTGATAGGGGCTGATTCCGCCTTCGCCCGTGTTGTGGCAGAAGCCGCCGAGCTTGGCTCCGCCGTTCAGCGCGAGGACCGCCGCACTGCTCAGCGAACCGTAGCTCATCGCGGAGATGTTCAGGATCGACGATTCGTAGGGCTGTGTGCAGGTCCCTTCGCCGATGAGGACGCGCGGCTCCTCTTTCGGCGGGTGCTTGGCGGCGACCGAGTGCGCGATCATCTCGGCCCCCTCGGCGTAGACGTCGTGCAGCGTGCCGAAGGGGCGTGTGTCGAGCGCCGCCTTCGACCGTTGGTAGATGACGGCGCGGACCTCGCGCGAGAACGGTCTGCCGTCGGTGTCCGACTCGACGAAATACTGCTGGATCTCCGGCCGGATCGCCTCGAACAGGTAGCGGAAGTGGCCGATCACCGGGAAGTTCCGCAGCACGGCGTGCTGGCGCTGGGTGACGTCCCAGAGGCCGAGGATCACGAGCGGAGCGACGACCGCGAAACCCGCGAGTGCCGGGGGCCACAGCGCGCCCCAGGCCGCGAGACCAGCGGAAACCCCCGCAGAGATCGCGAAGAACGTCCGGACCGGGTTCATCTTCCGCAAGCATCCCAAGGGCTGCGGCCGGGCTCCAGTCGCAGCGCTCCGCCGCGGCGCAGATTCAGTGGATCCGCAGTGAGGACGCCTGGGTGAGATAGGCGAGACCGACGGTCGGAAGGACCACAGCCTGGAACCCGAGTTCGAGGCTCCGGAGCTGCGGGAGGTCGGGAACCGGGAGGTGCAGGACCGTCGTGCCGTCCGTGTCCAGTGATCCCATGGGCACCGGGATCAGCGAGCTCGGATCGAGCACGAACTCGCCGAGCCCCGGGATCACGAGTGGGTTGGATCGTGAGAAGCCGCTCACGGCCCCGATCAGTGCTCCCGCCGGACCGTGCGCGTGCAGGTCCAGTGTGGCTCCTCTGCCGAACATCCGCCGGAACTCCGGGAACTGCGCGTGGGTGTGGAGATCGGGAACGGCCGAGAACGCGAGGATCTCCGTATCGGTGATCCATGCGCCGACCTCGGAGCTCGCTCTCGTCTCGAGCAAGCGGCCCGCGAACGTCGTGCGCTCGAGCGTGCCGCTGGACGCGCTGTATCCGAACGCAGTCTGGTTGCCTGCGGCGACGAGCACCGTGCGCCAGATGCGGAGGTCCAGAGGTCGGTCAGCGGGGGTCAGCGACGACTCGATCCACACTCCGCGCCGCGGCTCGAACACCGCGAGGTGGGCATCGTCCTCGACGGCGAGCACCGAGCTGCCGCTGTTGCTGTGGAGACTCGCGCGCGCGCTGGTCGACCGTGCCGTGAAGCGATCGCCGCGTGGAGTGAATCCGAAGACCTGCTGCCCCTGCGTGTCCAGGAGCAGAGCGCCGTTGCGCGCCAGCACGGGAAGTCTGGCGTCGACCCCCTGTGGGGCCGCAGTCCAGTTGCCGGACATCGCGCTGAAGAGGACGGGTGTGCCGGCTCCTGACTCGGTCACGGCTGCCAGGGTCGCATTCACGGCCGTGGCCGAGACCGTCCCGACGCGCGCAGCGACCGAGGACAGGAGCGCGCTGTATCCCACGACCCGCCCGGGCTCGACGAAGAGCCCGACGGCCTCCGCTTGCTGCAGCGACGCGGACGGGCTCGTGCTGAGCGTGGTCCAGTCTGCATTGGGCACCGAGAACATCCGGTGGCTCGTGCCCGTGGGATCGACGACGTGCACCCAGTGATCGGCGAAGGTCGCCGTCGATCCCGGGGGGACCGTGGACCGGCCGAACGTGCCCCGCACGCCGCTGAAAGCGGCGGCTTCGTGGCTGCCGAGCCAGAGCACGGCGTCGCGCGTGGCCTGGGGGGCGATCGGAGCGGCCGACGGCAGCGCGGTCCGGGCCCAACGGGCCTGGATCGCCGAGAACCCGAAGCCGTCGATGCCATCCGTCGCCCAGCCGGCGGTGTCCGCCGCTCCGACGGCAGCGATCGGCGCCGTGGACGTCTGCGTGACCCATCCGTCGGCAAGCGCGCTCATCCCTCGGAGCTGCGTTCCCTCGGCAAGGATCGCCACGTTGCGCTGCACGGTGATCAGCGCCGTGGGCGACACCGGCTGCGCGGCCCAACGTCCGTGGAAGCCCGAGAACGACCAGAGGGTGCCACCGTCGAGCACGAGGATGATCCCGTCGTTCCGCGCCGACACTGCGTTCAGGACCGTGGCGTTCGCAGAGACCGGAACCACGTCGAAGACTCCACGGGCCGCGCTCATCGCAGCGACGAATGCTCCATCGACGATCAGCAGCCAGTCGTTCGCGTCGCGGATGGTCGCCGTTGGACTCACCGGCACCGTCACCCATGCGCGGGTCGCCGCGGAGAACGCATGCAGCTGTCCCGCCTCGACGAACCAGAGCATCTTCCCGATGTGGTCGACGGACGCTGCCGCCGCATGCGCAGGGGCGGGCACGAACGACGGAGGCCGTTGGCTCGCGAGCGGCGTGGCGAGGCCGATCAGCGTGGCGAAGAGCGGGAGGCGGAGCATGGGGAGCATGCGGCGCGCAGAGTCTACCCGTCGATCGGCGTTCCGGGTCTCGCAACCGGCCCGGCGGAGATCACAGTGGCTCGCAGAGCCTGTGACTCAGGTCAGGCGAACCGGCCGGCTCGGGAGGGTCGGTCCCTCGGCCTCTTCCTCTGGCGTCGGTCCGCGGAGCGTGCGGAGCATCGCAATCTCGTCGCAGGCCGTGAACTTGGGGCAGTTCTTGCAGTCGTTGAACATCTTGTGGGGAAGTTCACGGTGCGTGACGACGGCGAAGCCGAGCTTCTCGAAGAAGCCGGGCACGTAGGTGAAGCAGTAGACCTTGGGCAGGCCGAGCTCCGCGGCGATCTCGATCAGGCGCTCCGCCATCGCGCGCCCGATGCCGCCCTTCTGGGCGTCCGGGTGCACGGCGATCGAGCGGATCTCTCCCATGTCGGACCAGATCACGTGGAGCGCGGCGCAGCCGACGAATTCGCCGTCGAGCTCGGCGACGACGAAGTCTCGGATGTGCTCGATGACCGAGGCGGGCGATCGCGGAAGCATGACCTGCCGCACGGCGAGCTCGTTGATCAGCCGCATGATGCGGCCCGCATCGCTGACTCTCGCGCTGCGGATACAGAGGTTGCGGGTCATGGCTTGCCCCGCTCGGTCTTGGTCGGTGCGAGTCGCTTCTGCCACGCGTTGACCTCGGCGCGCACCCGAGAAGGTGCTGTGCCTCCCGCGACCTTGCGCCGCGCGAGCACGCGGTCGACGGACAGTTCGCGACGCAGGCTCGCGGCCGGGATCTCGGGCATGAGCTCGGTCAGCACCTCGGTCGGCAGGTCCTCGAGCTCGCAGCTGTGCTCGATGGCCGTGCGGACGGCGACGCCGACGCGTTCGTGCGCGTCGCGGAACGGGACGCCGGCCAGCACGAGCAGGTCCGCGAGGTCCGTCGCGTTGAGGTAGCCGGTCGCGGCGGCCGCGCGGCACCTCTCCTCGTCGTACTCGGTGGTCTCGACCACGGTCGTCATGACGCGGACACAGGCGGTCGTCTGGTCGAGCGCGTCGAAGAGACCTTCCTTGTCCTCCTGGAGGTCCTTGTCGTAGGCCAACGGCAGGCCCTTCATCGTCATGAGGAGGGCCTGGAGGTGACCTGCGATCCGGCCACACTTGCCGCGGATCAGCTCGAGCGCGTCCGGGTTCTTCTTCTGCGGCATCAGGCTCGAACCCGTCGCCACCGCGTCGGCGAAGCGCACGAGCCGGGACTCGAACGTGCCGAGGAAGATCCAGTCCTCGGCAAGACGCGACAGGTGGACCATCGTCAGCGAGCACGCGAACAGGATCTCGGCGACGTGGTCCCGATCACTGACGGTATCGAGGCTGTTGCGGGTCGGTCCACGGAAGCCCAGGTCCTGGGCCAGGGCCTTCCGGTCGACGGGGAACGCGGTCCCGGCCAGGGCTCCACAACCGAGCGGGGAGAGGTCCATCCGGGTGAGTGCGTCCGCCATGCGGCCTCGGTCCCGATCGAGCATCTCGGCATAAGCGAGTGCATGGTGTCCGGCGGTCACCGGCTGGGCGCGCTGGAGGTGCGTGTAGCCCGGCACGGGGAGATCGCTCGTCGCGGACGCCAGCTGGACCAGCGCGCGCTGCAGCGCCGCCATGGCCTGGTCGAGCGCCCCGACGCTGCGCTTCATCCACAGCCGCAGGTCGGTCGCGACCTGGTCGTTGCGGGAACGTCCGGTGTGGAGCTTCTTCGCGAGCGTCCCGACGAGCGCGCCGAGCTCGCGCTCGACGAAGCTGTGGACGTCTTCATCCGCAGCGCGTTCGCAGAGGCCGGGGTCGGCAGCCACGCGCTTGCGCAGCGTCGCCAACGCCTTCTCGAGCTTCCTGACCTCCGCTGCCGTGAGCACGCCGGCCTTGCCCAGCGCGCGCGCCCAGGCGGCGCTGCCGACGAGGTCCTCGTCGACCATGCGCTGGTCGAACGACAGGCTGCGGTTGAACCGCTCGAAGAACGGATCGAGACCGCCTGCGAAGCGGCCACCCCAGAGCTTGCTCATGCGGACAGGTCCTCGCCGGCAGCCTTGGCGCGCGCTGCGGCGACCGCGCCCGGCAGGCCGTAGAGCTTGACGAAGCCGCGGCTGTCGGCCTGCTGGAAGCTCGCCGAGGCGCCGAACGTCGCGAGGTCCTCGGAGTAGAGGGTGAACGGCGACTCGGCGCCGATCGCCGTCGCGGTTCCCTTGAACAGTCGGACGCGGACCTGGCCGGTCACGTAGCGCGTCGCCTCGCGGAACAGCGCATCCATCGACCTCCGGAGCGGGTGGTACCAGCGGCCCGTGTAGACGATGTCGGCGTAGTCCGGCATCAGCTTCTCGCACATCCGCATCGTGTCGCGTTCCATCGTCAGACTGCGCAGCGTGCGGAGCCCTTCGAGCACGATCGTGCCGCCTGGAGTTTCGTAGACGCCGCGCGACTTCATGCCGACGAGGCGGTTCTCGGTGATGTCGACGCGCCCCACGCCGTGGCGACCGCCGATCTCGTTCAGGCGTTCGACGAGCGTGACGGCATCGAGGCGCTCACCGCCGATGCCGACCGGGACGCCGGCTTCGTAGTCGACCGTGACGACCTCTTCCTGGTCCGGCGCCTGGCGAGGGTCGACCGTCAGCATCCAGACGTCGTCCGGCGGGCAGTTCGCGGGGTCTTCGAGCGCGCCGCCCTCGTGGCTGATGTGCCAGAGGTTGCGGTCACGGGAGTAGATCTTCTCCTTCGTCGCTGCGATCTGGATGCCGCGGCTCTGCGCGTAGTCGATCGCGTCCTCGCGGCTCTGGATGTCCCAGTTGCGCCAAGGCGCGACGATCTCCAGGTCGGGATTCAGGTAGTGGTAGCCGAGTTCGAAGCGGACCTGGTCGTTGCCCTTGCCGGTGCAGCCGTGGGCGACGACGCCTGCGCCGACTTCGGCGGCGTAGTCGACCTGCGCCTTGGCGAGGATCGGACGCGCCATGCTGGTGCCGAGCAGGTAGCGGCCCTCGTAGACCGCCATCGCGCGCAGGCACGGCCACACGCAGTCTTCGAGGAAGGGCTGGCGCAGATCGACGACCTTGCAGGAGGCCGCGCCAGACGCGATGGCCTTGGCTTCGAGACCGTGGAGTTCACCGGTTCCTTGGCCGACGTCACCCGCGACGCAGTGGACCTCGAGGCCGTGGTTCTCCTTCAGCCAGGGAATGATGATCGACGTGTCGAGACCGCCGGAGTAGGCGAGGACGACCTTGTTCTTGTCCGTCATGAGGGGCGAGTGGGGAGGGGCGTGTGTGGGGGGAGGGTGGCGGACCCTTCGGGTCACTTGTTGAGCAGCAGGACGAGGATCGCCTTCTGGATGTGGAGGCGGTTCTCGGCGATGTCGAAGACGATGCTCTGCGGGCAGTCCATGACGCCGGCGGTCACCTCGGCGCCGCGGTGCGCGGGCAGGCAGTGCATGAAGAACGCATCCGGACGGGCGAGGGCCATCAGCTCTTCGTCGACCTGGTAGTCGAGGAAGATCGCGTTGCGCTCCTCGACCTCGTCTTCCTGGCCCATGCTGGCCCAGACGTCGGTGTAGATCGCGTCGGCTCCCGCCACGGCGGCGTGCGGGTCGCTGACGATGACGACCTCCGATCCGGTCTCGACCGCCTCGCGCATGGCTTCGTTGACCACCTTGGAGTTCGGCTCGTAGCCCTCGGGCGTGCACACCGTGATGTGCGCGCCGAGCTTGGCGGCCGTGTGGATCAGCGAGTGGCACGTGTTGTTGCCGTCGCCGACGTAGACGACCTTGCGACCCGCGATCTGGCCGCCCCACTTCTCGTGGAGCGTGAAGAAGTCGCTGAGTGCCTGGCACGGGTGCAGGTAGTCGGACAGGCCGTTGATGACCGGGATCGAGCAGTTCTCCGCGAGGTCCGTGACGACCCTGTGCTTGAACGTCCGCGCGACGACGGCGTCGACCCAGCGCTCGAGGTTCTTGGCGACGTCGCGGATCGACTCGCGCGCGCCGATGCGGGCGTCGCGGTGGTCCATGAACACCGCGTGGCCGCCCAGGTCCTGCATGCCGACGTCGAACGTGAACCGGGTCCGCAGGCTGTCCTTCTCGAAGATCATCGCCAGCTTGCGGCCCTTGAGGACCGCGTCGTGCTGGCGGCGGTTCTGCTTGAGCTCGGCTGCGGTGTGGAAGATCAGACCAACCTCGGCAGGGGTGAGTTGGGCGATCGACGTCAGGTCCTTGTGGGGGAGCGACCCGAAGGAGAAGTCGGACATGGCGGTGCAGGGATGCGTCGGCCTCAGAGCGAGGCGAACGTCTGGTCGAGGATCTCGAGGGCGCGGTCGACTTCGGCCGCGGTGACGATGTAGGGGGGGAGGAACCGCACGACGTCGCCCGCCGTGCAGTTGGTGATCAGGCCGCGGTCGAACAGCGCCTTCTGCACATCCGGTCCGCGCTCGGAGCGCAGGCCCAGCATCAGGCCGCGCCCACGCACTTCCTGGATCGCGCCGTGGCGGACCTGGAGTTCCTCCAGGCCGCTGCGGAACTGCTCGCCGCGCGCGATGACGTGTTCGAGGAGGCCGGCTTCGAGCGCGGCGAGGACGACCTGGGCGGCGCGCAGGACGAGCGGCCCGCCCGCGAACGTCGAGCCGTGGTCGCCTGGCACCAGCGTTTCCTCGAGACCCTTCGCGACGAGGCAGGCACCCATCGGCAGCCCTGCTGCGATCGGCTTCGCCAGCGTCGCGATGTCCGGGACGATCCCGGACCACGCCCCGCAGAGGAACTTTCCGGTGCGGCCCGATCCGCACTGGACCTCGTCGTGGATCAGCAGGGTGCCGGTCTCGACGCAGAGATCCCGCGCCGCGCGCAGGTACTCGGCACCGTGGTCGAAGATGCCGCCTTCGCCCTGGATCGGCTCGATGATCAGTGCCGCTGGCTCGGCGCGGAGCGCTGTGGCGAGCGCGTCGAGGTCGCCGCGGGCCACGAACGTCGCGCCGGGCACCAGCGGCGCGAACGGCTCGCGGTACTTCGCGCCTGCGGTCACCGACAGAGCGCCCATCGTGCGACCGTGGAAGCCGCCTTCCAGCGAGACGAAGCCGGTGCGGTCCGGCCGCCCGCGCATCCGCTGGGCCTTCCGCGCCAGTTTCAGCGCGCACTCGGTGGCCTCTGCACCGCTGTTCGTGAAGAAGACAGCCTCCATCCCGGAGAGCCGTGCGATCCGGCCGGCGACGTCTTCGGTGTAGGGGTGGCGGTAGAGGTTGCTGACGTGCAGCAGCCTGCCAGCCTGGTCACGCAGGGCTTCGACGAGGCCTTCGTGGCCGTGGCCGAGGGCCGACACGGCGATGCCGCCGAGGAAGTCGAGCCACTCCTGGCCCTCCGCGTCCCTGAGCACGCAGCCCTCGCCGGATACGAAGACCTCGGGGCGGCGGACGTAGGTCCGGATCACATGTTCGTCCATCTTGGGGTGCGGGCTCAGCAGGTCGTGGGTGCGAAGCGGGTGCCGACCTCGTCCGAGAGCGCGGCGAGAACAGCGTCGGCGCCAGCCGCGGGGGCGATCTTGACGAGGCCCGACGGGAGTGCCGTCACCGCACCGAGGGCGGCGTCGACCTTGGGGATCATCCCACCGGTCAGCACTCCCTCGGCCCGGAGGCGGACACAGTCCTCCGGGGAGAGTGCGGCGATGCGCTGGCGATCGGCGTCCAGGACTCCCGGGACGTCCGTCAAGAACAGCATCGCGTCGCAGCCCAGCGCGGCGGCGATCGGGGCCGCCGCGTGGTCGGCGTTGATGTTGTAGAGGTGGTCGCGTGGACCCTCGCAGTCGGGATCGAGTGGTGCCAGGGTCGCGAGCGTCGGCGTGAAGCCCGCTGCCAGCAGCGCGTCGACGACCGAGCGATCGACGCGGTGGATGACGCCGACGTAGCCGAGGTCGTGTCCGTCCGGCTGGTGACGCCTCGCCGTGAAGACCGCCCCATCTGCCCCGCACATGCCGACCGCGCGCACCGCGGACTCGCCGAGGCTCTGCACGAGGGCCTTGTTGACCTCCCCGCACAGGACCTGCGTGGCGACGGTCGCGGTGGCGGCATCGGTGATCCGGAGCCCGTCGTGGTAGCGGTCTTCGATACCGAGTCTCCGGCACAGCGCCCGGATCTGGTTGCCGCCGCCGTGGACGAGAACGATCTCATGGCCCGCGTCGCGGGCGGACGCGATCGCGCGCGCGAGCACGGCACGTGCGCCCGCTTCCTCGAGCTGGGCGCCGCCAATCTTGACGCAGAGCCTCACGGGAGCAGGCCCTCCGTCTCGGGCAGGCCGAGCACCAGGTTCATGTTCTGCAGGGCCTGGCCCGCGGCGCCCTTGATGAGGTTGTCGATGACCGAGACGAGCACGACGCGGCCGTGGACCTCGGCGACGCCGATGTCGCAGAAGTTCGTCAGCTGGACGCGGTTCAGCTCGGGCATGCCGCGCTCGTAGACGCGCACGAACGGCTCACGGGCGTAGGTCTCGACCAGTGCATCGCGGATTCCGGCCGCGTCGACGCCGGCCGCGGGGCGAAGCCAGATCGTCGCCAGGATGCCGCGGAACACCGGCAGCAGATGCGGAACGAACAGCACGCGGTCGGTGCCGAGCGTCTGCCAGATCTCCGGCTGGTGACGGTGGGTTCCGACTCCGTAGGCGAGGAAGTTCTCGTGCACCGAACCGAACACGGTGCGCGGCTGCGGGGTCTTGCCCGCTCCGGACGCGCCGCTCTTGCAGTCCGCGACGACGTCGGCCGACAGATCGACGAGGCCGCGATCGAGCAGCGGCTTCAGCGGCAGCGAGACCGACGTCGGGTAGCAGCCCGGGTTGGCGATCAGGTCCGCGCCGGCGATCTCCGCGCGGTGGAACTCGGGCAGGCCGTAGACCGCCTTCGGTCGCAAGTCAGGACCGTGGTCCTCACCGTAGGTGGACGCGTGGATCGCAGGGCTCCGGAGGCGGAAGTCGGCCGACAGGTCGACGACTCGGCAGCCCCGTTCGAGCGCAGCGCGGGCATGCATCGCGGCCGCCCCATGGGGGGTGCACAGGAAGACGCCGTCGCACGCCGCGAGGCGCTCGTGGTCGAGGGCCTCGATCGGGCCGTCGAACGGGAGCTCAGGCGGCTCCGGCTCGGTGCCGACACGGGCCGACATCGCGGCCACGACCTCCATGTGGGGGTGGTGGGCCAACAGGCGGAGCACTTCGCGCCCGGTGTAACCAGACGCGCCAAGAACGGCGATGCGCTTCTTCATCGAGGCAGGCGTGCGATCAGGTCGCGGCTCAAGCGGGTGGCTGCACGGGGCGTCCGGCAGACGACCAGGACGGTGTCGTCACCGGCGAGTGTTCCGGCCACGTCTGCAAGCCGCGCAGCGCGGGCGTCGAGGGCGAGGGCGAGGGGGGCGGCACCTCCCGGCGGCGTGCGCAGGACCACCTGGTGGGCGACCGCTTCGGCGCTGACGAGCCACTCGCGGCATGCACGGGTCAGATCGTCGATGGCCGTGGGGTCGGGGAGAGCGTAGCCCTCCGGGGTCTTGAGCACACCGAGCTCACGGAGATCACGCGAGAGGGTCGCCTGGTTGGCTCCGAGCCCGTCCGCGGCCAGGAGCTCGGCCAGCTCGGCCTGGTTGGGCACCGACCGCGTTGCCAGCAGGCGCAGGATCGCCTCGTGGCGGAGCTGGCGGGCCGAGGTCGTCGTGGAAGGCATGATTATGCAAAAAAGGGCGCATAGTTATGCATGCGAGGGCGGGCGCTTCAAGGGCCGGCTGCAGGATTTCTCGGGGAGCGGGCGACCGATGCGTCGGTGCCATGCTCGACCCCAGCGCCCGATGTCAGCGCGTCGCGGGGCGTCCAGGCCGTGCCGGGAGCACGGCCGGACGGTGGGCTCCCGTCAGTCGCGGCTTCGCAGAAGGATCATCAGGATCTTCTGGAAGAGGATGACGACGTCGGTGAACAGGACGACCGCAGCGGCCACGTGTGCCGTCGTCGGGTAGTGGTGCAGAATCCGGCTGGTGTCGTAGAGGATGTAGCCGGAGAAGAGCAGCGCGCCGGCGATCGAGTACCAGACCCCGAGCTGGAAGCCGAACAGCCAGCCGCCCAGGCCGAGCGCGATCATCGCGAACAGTCCGAGCGCGAGGACACCGCCCATGAACGAGAAGTCGCGGCCGGTCTTGAACACGTAGAGGGTCAGACCACCGAAGATGATCCCGGTGATCAGGCCCGCCTGTCCGACGATGCCCGGCGCCACGTGGTCGGCGAGCGCGACGAGCGGCGCCGTCGCGAGGCCGAAGACGACCACGTAGAGCGCGTAGACGACGACGTTGATCGGCGAGCGCTCGGCCAGCGCGTGCGCGGCGAAGCTGGCTGCGAGCAGCGTGACGATCGCGATGATCGGGTTCCCGAACAGCGTGGAGGAGAGCGACTGCAGCACGGGCACGTGCTCGAACGAGGCGAGGATTCCGGCGAATCCGGCCACGCCAGCACAGAGCCACGTGTAGGTCTTCTGCAGGAAGCGGGCGCGGGCATCGACCTGTGCGTCGTCACCGGCTGCGCCGAGGATCATCGGGTCACTGAGGTTCATCGGAATCGTTCGATCGGGTGTGGGGAGGGTGATCTGGTCACGCGACGGCGGGGATCACCCCTGCTTCCGCAGCTGTTCATAGGCCTTCTGCAGGCGCGGGAGCAAGGGGCGGGCGCGGCTGTGGCTGCCCAGCTCCTCGATGCACCGGCCGAGCAGGTCGGCGTTGCCAGCTCCTGCGGCGTGCTGGGCCAGGAACGCCCAGTAGTAGAACGCGAGGCCCTGGTCCTTCGGGATACGGCCCTTCTCCAGCATCGGCAGCGTCTTCGCGCCTCCGGCGGCGGCCTCCGCCTCGCCTCGGACCGTGCCGAGGATGCGGTTGAACTCCTGTTCGACCAGCGCCTGCTCCAAGCGTGCGCGTCGCGCGGGGCTCAGCGACTCGTGGGACGCCATCTCGACGCGGGCGGCATCGAAGTCCTCGAAGTGCCCGTATTCGACGCGCTTCTCGAAGAGCTGCGCGGCGGCACCCTTGTCTCCGCCCTCGGCCGACGCGACCAGGTCGAAGTACGCGGTGACGTCCTGCTCGACGGCATCATGGAACGCGTCGACGGTCCGCTCCTTCGGCTTGGCGATCACGTTCCCGGCGGCGTCGAGGAAGGCGACGTAGGGAAAAGCAGACCCGCCCTTCTGACGAAGCAGGTCCTGGTCCTCGTCGCCCTCGACGTGGGACGTGATGTGGCAGAACAGCACGACGTCCTGCCCGAAGTACTTGAACAGCTCCTCCGACAGAGGGCCCTTCTCGAGCGCTGCGCAGGGTGGGCACGGCGCGTAGGACCGCGTGAAGTAGGCGAAGATCGGCTTGCCCGTCTCGGCGGCGACCGCCCGCGCCTCGGCGTAGTCCGTGATCCAGTCGGCGAACTTCAGGAACTCGGACTCGAGCTTCTGGTCGCGCTTGGCAGCCAGTTCGGCCTGGTCCTGTGCGCGCAGCGGGGACGAAGACAGTGCCGCGGCCATGCAGGCGCTCGCAGCGAGGAGGAACTTGCGGTTCAGCATCTTGTGCTCCAGGAGGGGCAAGGGGCCAAGGATCGTGCGGTCTCGTGGGTCTCAGTCTTGGCTGTCCGCCGAGCTGTGGTCGTGCGTGATGCGGAGGCCTTCGGGAAGGCGTTCGACCACCAGCGAGAACGTCCCGGACGCAGGCTCTTCTCGCTCCAGGTAGAACCGCCCGAGCACGAGCGCCGCGCCGCCCTGCCCGAGCGGGCGGACGTCGAGCAGCTCGAACCGGAGCTGGCCGCGGGTGGCCGCGTCGGGATAGGCCTTCTGGTAGCGCGCCAGCGTCTCGTCGTAGCCCCGCGTGACTCCGCTCGAGCCGACGAACGTCAGCGCGTCGCTGTCCCAATACGGCTCCATGAAGGCGACCAGGTCGCCGCGGTTCCAGGCACTGGCCTGGACGTCGAGCATCCCCTGGACGTCGACATCGCGGATGGGCGCCACACAGGCGGGAAGGAGGAACAGGGCGAGCGCAACGAGCGGGCGAAGCATGGGTGGCAGGCTATCCGATCTCGGCGTGCGCTCCGACCGGGGAGCTCACGGGTGGCCGCCGAAGCGGTCCAGGGCGGCGCGCGCCAGTCCACGGACGCGCTCCGACAGCGCGTTCAGCTCGCGGCGGCGGAGCTCGCGGCGTTCGAAGGCGGTGCCCGACGGTTCTCGGATCCGGCGGTCGACCTCGTCCAGGATCGCGGTGCGGTCCTTGCCGGCGAGCCTCGCCACGAGTGCGTCCAGGTCGTCCTCGACGTCCTGCCACAGGAAGTGGAAGCGCGGCACGAGGAGGGCGTACATCGGGTCCATCGCGGGCTCGGCGGCGATCGCGGCGGCTGCCGCCGCTTCGCACTGCGTGCGGTGGATCCGATGGCGGAGGGCCGCGTCCCGGATGGCTTCGTAGAGGCGATCGCGCGGTGGACCGGAGAGGGGGGATCGGTAGCGTCGGAGCTCGAGGATGTCCCAGGCGAACGGAATGGCGTCGACGTCGGGGACGTCGACCGTGCGACCGCTGTACCACGCGTCGTAGAACGTGATCGGCGGAAACGCGCGTGCTTCCAGATCGCAGTACGCGTGACCGAACCACTCGGCCAAGCGGCGCTGCTCCTCGTCCTGGTCGAGTGCGGCCAGGGCGCGCGCGACTGCGTGGTCGGTGCCCGGCGCGTAGCCGTGCAGCGCGTTGGCGAACAGTTCGTCGTAGCCGAGTGTCGGCCCGCGCACGACCTGCCCGGTGGTCCAGTCGTAGCGGACCTCGGCGATGAGGTCCGGCAGGAACGCGGGGCGCGCGAAGCGCGCGGCGAGTTCCGGATGGGGCTTGGTGTCGGGTGGGACGATCGTGCGGGTGGGCGCGCGGCCCGCCTCGTGCTCGGACTGCGCGTAGCGCTTCGGGTCGTGGATCGGGGGGGCGCTCGGCGCCGGCGGCAACGAGTCGACGTCGTAGCGCCAGCGGCCGAGCCGCTGGAGCAGCGGATCTTCGGTGCCTTCGAGGCTGCGCTCGATGGCGCGGATCACGGCGGCCTTCTGGCGGAACCCGAGCTCCCGGAAGCGGGCCAACTCCGGGGCGTCCTGCGACCGCGCGCCGGGTGCTGCCAGAGCCAAGGTGAGCGTCATCCACGCACCCAGCCGTGGCGCGACGCCGGTTCGGCGGTCGAACGGTGACGGCGCGATCAGGAGCTCGG
This sequence comes from Planctomycetota bacterium, assembly GCA_041164325.1. Lineage (GTDB taxonomy): Bacteria > Planctomycetota > UBA1135 > UBA1135 > UBA2386 > JAQCBR01. The sequence continues at coordinate 23,929 of JBEAPQ010000110.1, forward strand.
TCTGTGCCTGGAGATGGGCGGCCCGCATGCGGTGAGACGCTAGGGCTTCCGAGGGCGTCTCGGGAGAGGCAGCAGGAGGCTGTGGTCGCGCCATGTCGGTCCGGGAGGCGGACAGATCACCGGACGGCCCGGTGGTTTTCTCGGGGAGATCACGAAACCGTGATGCCATCGACGCCTAGAGGCCGACGTCTGCGCGATGGTGCGTGGCCGGAGCGCAGACACCAGACGGTAGGCTTTCCACCGAGGAGTCGAGGACGCGGTGTCCAACGCTCCGGGGGCAAGGTGGAAGGCCTACGTTTTTGTACGGACGTTCCACGCCCTCGGCGCGAGGGCGATCGCCGAGCAAGCATTCCCGGATGCGGCATCGCGTGCCGGTCGGGAAAACCGCGGCAGCGTTCGCGGAGCGACCGCTCCGGCAAGCCGGCAGCTGCAAGCCGGCAGCTGCGAGTCGGCAGCTGCAAGTCGGCAACTGCCAGCCGGCACGCCCGGCCGCCGCGCTACTCGTGCCGCAGGGCTTCGACCGGGTCCATGTTCGCCGCGCGCCACGCCGGGTAGATCCCGAACAGCACGCCGACCGCCGCCGAGATCCCGAACGCCATCACGACGTGCTCGGGCAGGATGATCGTCGGCTCCTTGAACAGGGGCTCGATGACGAGGCTCGGGAACGCGAGTCCGACGAGGACGCCGAGCAGGCCGCCGGTCGCGCTCAGCACGCCCGTCTCCACCACGAACTGGTAGATGATGTGCTGGCGCTTCGCGCCGAGCGCACGGCGGATACCGATCTCGCGCGTCCGCTCCGTCACGGTCGCCAGCATCACGTTCATGATCCCGATCCCGCCGACGAGCAGCGAGATGCCGGCCATGCAGCCCATCATGAAGTTCCACTTCCGCTTGCTCTCCTCGGTTTCGCGGAGGAGCTCGAGCGGGACCGTGATCGAGTAGTCGTCCTGCTGCAGGTGGTAGTCCTTGACCAGCGTGCGGAGCACGCTCGCGGCGGGGATGACGTCGCTGCTCTCGCGCAGGCGGACCTTGATCTCATGCAGCTCGACGCGTTCGCGTGAGAAGCTGCCGCCGGTGCTGATCGTCGTCTCGTCGCCGAAGCGGCTGCGGGACGTGGTGATCGGAAGGAAGATGCACTGGTCGAGCGGGGGGCCGACCGACCCGCTCGCGCGGCCGAGCTCCTCGAGGACGCCGATGACCGAGTAGCGCTCCGTGTCGACGCGGATCGTCGAGCCGATCGGATCCTCGAGCGGGAACAGTTCGGCCGCGATCTGCGCGCCGAGGACGCAGACGTTCCGCATCCGCTGGAGATCGACCGGGGTCAGCCAGCGACCGCCCTCCGCGAGGCGCATGCCCGACACCGTCAGGAACTCCGGCTCGGTGCCGATCGCGGTGCTCGTCGTCCAGTAGCTGCCGTTGCGCAGCTCCTTCGGAGTCTCGCGGATCTGCACGACCTGCTCCGCCGCGTCGAGCGTGCGGCGGATGCGCTCGGCGTCGCGGTAGGTGAGGCCGTAGGCCGCTGCCGACCAGACGCTCTGCGAGCTGCTCTCGGCGGTCTGCGGCGGCTTCTTGCTGCGGATCAGGATGTTGTTCGAGCCGAGCGCCTTGATGCGTTCGAGGGCCTCCTTGCTGGCGCCCTCGCCGATCGCGAGCATCCCGATCACCGAGGCGACGCCGAACAGCAGTCCGAGCATCGTCAGTGCCGAGCGGAGCTTGTGCAGCAGGAGGCTCTTGACCCCGAGCTTGAACGTGCGGGTGGTCTCGCCGATGCCGATCACGCGCGGTTCTCCACGATGGTCTCGATTTGTCCGTCCTTGAGCCAGACGGTGCGCTCGGAGCGCCGGGCGACCGTCTCGTTGTGGGTGACCATGACGATGGTCACGCCTTCATCGTGCAGCTCGTCGAGGAGGCGCAGGATCTCTTCTTCGGTCCTGCTGTCGAGGTTGCCGGTCGCCTCGTCCGCGAGCAGGAACAGCGGGTCGTTCATCAGGGCCCGGGCGATCGCCACGCGCTGCTGCTGGCCGCCCGAGAGCTCCATCGGCTTGTGGTCGAGACGGCCGTCGAGACCCACGCGCAGCGCGAGTCCCTCGGCCTTCTTGCGCGACTGGGCGTTGACCTTGCCCTGGTAGAAGAGCGGCACCTCGAGGTTCTCGAGCACCGTCAGCTGCGGGATCAGATTGAACGACTGGAAGATGAAGCCGATCTCGCGGCCCCGCACCTCGCTCAGCGCCGCGTCGTCGAGGTCGGCCACGTTCCGGTCACCGAGCACGTAGCGGCCCGCCGTCGGTCGGTCGAGGCAGCCGAGCAGGTTGAGCATCGTGCTCTTGCCGGAGCCGCTGCGGCCCATGATCGACACATACTCGCCCTTGCGGATCCGGAGCGACACGCCGTTGAGGGCACGGACGATCGTCGAGCCCATCTGGTAGTGCCGGTGCACGTCCGCAAACTCGGCGACCACCTGGCGGTCGTCCGCCGCCCCGGTGGCGCTGGCGATCGTCGCGGGATCAGCCGTCACGCTGCTCTCCGCTGCCGCCGCCGCCGCGCCGTCCACCGGCGCCGCTGCCGCCGCCGGGGAAACCTCCGCCCGCGCCGGCCCCGCCCGGAGCGCCGCCCCGCCGGGTGCCGCCGCCGCCCGCGCCGGGGCTGTTGCCGCCCATGCCACCCGGACCGCCTCCCGGTCCGCGTCGGTTGCGGAACTGTTCCATCAGCTGGGCCTGCATGATCTGGAGCTCCGGGTCGGCTTCGATCGCCGCGCGGAGTTCCTGGTTCATGAACATGGCGCGGCGCCCGTCGGCCTCGAGGACTTCCTTGAAGGCGGGCAGCTTCTCCGCGACCTTCGCCTGGAAGGCCTCGAACGTCACCTCGGTGGCGGGGGCCGCCGGCGCAGCCTGGCGAGGTTCCTCCTCACCCGACTCCAGCTGACGGACTTCGTCGATCGTCTGGGGCTGCTCGAACTCGGGCGCGAGCACGCCTGCGGGCGGAGCCATGTAGATCTGGTCGCCCGCGTCGATGCCCTCGAGGATCTCCACGTGGGACAGCGTGTTCCGGCCGATCTTGACCTCGATCGCCTCGGGTCCGGACGCGCTCGCCCGCCAGACGTACTTCACGGCGCCCTGCCGCCGGACGGCCGAGACCGGGACCGTCAGCGTGTCCAGCACTTCACCGACGAGGATCTCGACGGTGGAGGACATGTTGGGCCGCAGCTCCTCGTCGGAGTTCTCGCCGTCGAGCTCGACCCAGGTCTTGTAGACCTTGAGGTTGTTGTTGCTCCAGCGTGAGCTGGAGTCCGCGACCGGCGACACGCGGGACACGCGACCCGTGAAGATCTTGTCCGGGAACGCGTCGACCTGGATCGAAGCCGGCTGCCCGACGCGGATCTTGTCGATGTCCGCTTCCTGGATCTTCAGCTCGGCGGACATCCGCGTGACGTCCGGCAGGATGATCAGCGTCTGGCGTTCGCGGACCTCGGTGCCCTCCTGGATCATCTCGCGGCCGCGGCTGTCGAGCTCGGCGTAGACGACGAGGCCAGGCGTCGGCGCGGTGATCACCGCGTTCTTCAGCTGGAAGTCGAAGTTCTCGAGGCGCTCCTTCGCGAGCTCGTACTCCGCTTCGCGGCTGGCGAGCTCGGCTTCTTCGCGGGTGCGCCTTGCCATGTTGGCGGCGCGGACGCGCTCCAGGCCGATGACCGCATTGTTGTAGGTCAGCTCGAGGTCGATCTTCGTCTTGCGCAGCGTGTAGCCGATGAGGATGTCGAGCTGCTGCAGCGACACCGTGACCTTCGAACGCTGCGACTCGGCCTTCAGCTTGTCGCGCTCGAACTCGCTGCGCGTGATGTAGTTCTTGTCGTGCAGGGCCGTGCTGTAGAAGAGCGTGTCCTCGTCGATGGCCAGCTGCTGCTGCGCGAGCTTGATCTCCTGGATCTGCTCGAGGATGTCCTGGCCGAGCTCGCCCATCTCGCGGTCGAGCATGGTCTCCTGCTCGGCGGCGTCCGCGGAGAACAGGGCGAGGATCTTGGTCGACAGCTCTCCGAACTGAGGGAGGTCCTTGGCCAACTCGCCGATCCGCTCGATGACGTCTCGGTTCGAGCCGCGGTCGTTCCGCGCGGCCTTCTCGGCGGCGGTCGTCGGCCGGCCGAAGAACTTCTCGCGGTCGATCTCAGCGATCTCGAGCTTGCTGCGCGCCTCGGCTTCGTCGGCGGCGAGCTCCTTCTCGAGGATCTCCATGTTCTGCCGCGCATCGACCAGCGTTGCGTACGCACGCTCGACGGTGATCGCCTGGTTGGCACGCCGCTCGGCGACCTCGCTGACGTCGAGTTCGACGACGCGCTCACCTGCCTCGACGACCGAACCTTCCGGGACGAGGAAGATGATCGTGGCCTGCCCCTCGACCTCCGAGCGGATGCGGGTCTCCCGCGCGGCCTTGAGCTCGGCGGACTCGCGGATCGAGATCCGCATCGGGCCCCGGGCCACGGAGTAGAGGTCGGCGGCCGCGGTGCCCGCGGCGCTGGGGGTGTCGCGGCCCGCATCGCAAGCTGCGAGGAAGAGGAGGGAAGTCGCCCAGGCCGCCCTCGGCAGGGCAGTGTGGTTCGGGTCGAAGTTCATCGTGGTGGGCTTCTTGGTAGGTCGATTCAGGCGTCCAGCAGCCGGAGGTCCGGTCGGATCACGGGCTACGAGTCGACGTCGCGGGGCGACGTGGTGGGGACGAAGAGTTCGGGGTTCGCGAGTCCGCGCGCGGTTTCGGCGGCCTGCACCGCATCCTGCGTGTCCTGCGGGCCTGCGGGGAACGGCAGGCTCAGGTCGATGCGGAGCCCCTTCGGTTCGAGTGAGACGCCTTCGAGGTCGCGCAGCAGCTGCAGGCGCGCGATGGCGTAGTCCACGAGGGCTCCGGTCCGCGAGATGCGCGCCTGGAGCAGCGAGTCCTGGGCGTCGAGGACTTCGAGAGCCTGGACGCGGGCCGCCGTGTAGAGCTCCTGCGTGCTGTCGACGCGGCGCTCGGCGAGTTCCAGCGCCAGCGTCTGGATCTCGTAGTTCGCGACGCGGGTCGTGATGTTGCGGAGCGAGTTCCGGATCTGCTGCTTGATCCGGTCCTCGCCCTCTTCCCGGGAGCGGATCGCGTTGTTGAGGTTGATCAGGCTCTGCCGATAGCTGTTCCGCTGCGGAAGACGGTTCAGCGCGAGGTCCAGGTCGAAGCCTGCCGACCAGTTGACCTGGGACCAGTCGAAGTCGAGGGGCTGGCCGGAGTCCGTGGGCACCGACACGGCCGTCGAGAAGTCGAGGATGCTCTGCAGCGTGTTCTCGGTGATCACGACCTGGCGCGCGGCGTCCTCGACCTGGTCGAGCGTGTTCCGGTAGTCGAAGCGCCGGGCGAGCGCCAGTTCCGTGGCGCGCTCCGACGTGACGTCGACCGGCAGGATGCCGAGCTCCTCGAGGTTGTCGAAGGCCGACATGTCGAGCTCGATCTCGGCGTCGGTCGGGAGGCCGAGGTCCAGCTTGAACGCGTCGAGCGAGTTCTGGAGGCGGTTCTCGGCGTTGACGATGTTGTTCTGGGCCGACAGCTCGCTCTGCTGCGCGCGGTCGACGTCGTTGATGGCGCGGCGACCGGCCTCGTAGAACGCCTCGATCTGCTCGCGGTTCAAGCGGAGGCTCTCGTAGTTCCGCTGGACGCTCTCCAGGTTCTGCATGTCCTGGAGCACGGAGAAGTAGGACGACACGATGTCGACCGCGAACGTGTTGCGGAACCGTTCGAAGGAGCGGACCGCGTAGACGACGTCCCGCTCGGCCTGCGTCAGCGGTTCGCGGGTGACGATCTCGCCGAAGCCCTCGAGGAGGGGCTGGGTCAGGCTCAGGTTCAGCGCCGACGAGCCGTTCCAGCCGTCGCTCGAGACCAGCGACCGGAAGAAGCCGCTGGCGAACCCCGCGATGATGCGGGCCCCCGAGGTGGAGCGCACCGAGGCGCTGAGGTCTTCCTGGAAGGAGACCTGGGCCGCGTCGTCCGACGTGCCCGAGACACGGCCGGCGCCGCCGCCGCTCCACTGGACCGAGAACTCGTTCTGCTGGCGGGTCAGGTTGAGCGCCGCGCGGTAGAGGGCCTCCTTCTGCCGTGCGAAGTCGCGGCTGTTCTCGGCGGCGACGTCCAGGGCGGTGACGATGTCCAGGCGGACAGGCCCTGCCGCGGAAGCTCCCGCGAGCAGCCGGTGGCGCAACGTGTCGGTCTTCCGGCCGATGTCGAACGTCTTGGCCTCACCCGTCACGTCGGCGGCGGCGGCTTCGAGGATCCGGTAGGTCTCGGCGTCGGCCTCCTCGACGTGGCGGCCAGGCGACTTGCAGCCAGCGAGGACCGCGGCGAGGCCGGTGAGGCCGGCAAGGACGAGGGCTTGGGGCGGAGTGGGCAAGGCGGTTTCGGGCGGGGGATCGGACGGAGTCGGCGCCTCTTCGCTCCAAAACGCCGACCGGATCGACAGGAATAGACGATGTCAGCTCGGGGAGGCAGGTCGCCTTGCGACGTTTCTGTCCCGGGTTCCAGAACTTGGGACGGATCGGGCGTCGTTTCCGGGGTGGCGGTCGCCGCCGTGGAGCCGCTACCATGCCGCCGCCGATCCGGACGTTCCGGACGGCGGCGGGTCCGGATGCCGGGAGGGCTCCCCCCGTCCAAGTCGTGCCGCGCCCGCGCGGCACATCGAGTGGACCGGAGCCAGCGGTTCCGGGCGATGCAGGGGCGGATGGCCAAGATCCTGGTCACGGCCGGGCCGACGCGCGAGCACATCGACGCTGTCCGGTTCCTGTCGAACGGCAGCACGGGCCGGATGGGCTACGCCCTGGCCGCGGCCGCCGTCGCAGCCGGCCACGACGCGGTCCTGGTGTCGGGACCGACCGCGCTGCCTTGCCCGCCGGGGGTCGAGAGGATCGACGTCGTCTCCGCGCGTGAGATGCACGACCGTGCGCTCGCGGCGTTCGTCGACTGCGATGCTGCGATCGGGGCTGCGGCCGTGGCCGACCATCGGCCCGCCCATCCGGTCGACGGCAAGCCGGCCAAGGAAGCGTCCCCGGTGACGCTGGAACTCGTGCCCAACCCGGACGTCATCGCCGCGCTGGCTGCTGCCGCGCGGGCCTCGGAGACCCGGGGTAGGCGGAGGGTCGTGGTCGGGTTCGCGCTCGAAGCGTTCGGGGAGGACTCCCGATCCCGGGGCGCGGCCGAGGAGCGGGCGCGGGCCAAGCTGGCCCGCAAGCAGCTCGACTGGATCGTGTTGAACCGGCTGGACGCGCTCGGCAGCGCGACCAACCGGATGGTTCTGCTGGGGGGCGAGGGGGCGATGGTCGAGCTGCAAGAGCAGCTGAAGGACGACGCCGCCCGCGCTCTGATCGCGCACTGCCTGGCCCAGATCGGGCCGTCGGTGCAGGTGCAGGCCGCATCGGAGGAGGAATCGTGAGCAGGAAGCGCAACAAGGGACCTCGTGTCGTTCCCGTCGAGGGCATCTCGGGGCTCGGCCTCGGTCCGCGGGGACGTGAGCTGGTCGCACTCTGCCTGATGGGGCTCTGCCTGTTCGGGCTCTTGTCCCTGGCGACCTTCGACCCGTCGTCCCTCGATGCCGAGGGGATCCCTCGGGGTGGCCTCCGGAACCTGGGAGGCGTCGTCGGCTACGCGTTGGCGAGCGGGTTCACGTTCGTCTTCGGCGCTTCGGCGTGGCTCCTGTTCCTTGCCGGAGGCGTTGCAGGAGTGCTGTTCTTCCAGGGCCGGACGGTCGACAAGCCGATCCTCAAGGTGCTGGGAATCGTCGTGTTCGCCGCGATGGCGTCCCTGCTGCTCGCCGGTCCGTACGGCGATGCGGAGTCCTCGCGCTGGTTCCCCTACGGACCGGGCGGGCGCTTCGGCGCCAACCTGTCGCCGAAGCTCTACGCGGCCTTCGGTGGTTCGGGCCGCCTCCTGATCCTGATGTTCGGGATGCTGTGCTCGCTGCTGCTCGCGACCGAATGGCTGGTGTCGCAGCTCCTCGTGGCCAGTCTCGACCTGGTCGAGCGGGTGGCACGTCGCGTGCGGCTTCCCCGACCCGCGTTTGCGGGTCTGGGCGGGTCGATGGGGGGTGGCGCCGTCGCGGAGTCCGAGGACCCACCGGCACGTGCGCGGCCTGCGTCCGCGGCGGTCGACGCCGAGGAAGCCGGGGACACGGAAGACGAGGAAGTGTCCCCGGCCACGAATCGCCGCCGTCGGCGGCGCCAGCGCGCCGAGATCGAGGCGGTCGAGGAAGTCGTGGCGACAGACGCGGTCGACGCCGAGGCCGCCGCCGACGAAGGCGTCGACGGGATCGATCCGGATCTCGACGACGAGGCGTCGGCCTTCGACGAGACGGAGGCCACGGACGGCGATGCGTGCGAGGTCGAGGAGGAAGGAGATGTCGCGGAGCCGGAGGATCCGGTCGCGGCTTCGGACGAGGATTCCGAAAGCGCGGCGGACGACGGCAGTGAGGATCCGAATCCGACGCGGGCATCCCGCGCCTCCGCCGCCCGCAAGCGTCGCCGGCGCGCGCGGGCCAAGCATCCGGAGCTGCCGCTGCTGGGGCCCTATCCGTACCCGCCGCTCTCCCTGTTCCGCGACGTCCCTCCGGTCGATCTGGGCAACGTCCAGCCGATGCCCGACGACAACGCGAAGGCGATCGAGAAGCGACTGCTCTCCTTCAAGATCGAAGCCCAGGTGGTGGAGAGGTGGGTGGGGCCGACGGTGACGATGTACGAGGTCAACGTCGGCGAGGGGATTCGCGTCGGGAAGGTCAGCGGCTTCGAGCCGGACCTCGCGGCGGCCCTGCGCGCGGTCAGCATCCGCATCGTGGCTCCCATCCCGGGCAAGGACACGGTCGGGATCGAAGTCCCGAACAAGCGGCGCAACATGGTGCTGATGCGCGAGCTGGTCGAGCAATTCGGGGTGGTTCCCGACATGGCGATCCCGCTCTTCCTGGGCAAGGACGCGACGGGCAAGCCGATCGTCGAGGACCTCGCGCGGATGCCGCACCTGTTGATCGCCGGCACGACGGGTTCGGGCAAGTCGGTCTGCATCAACGTCATCCTGCTGTCGATCCTGATGACCCGGACGCCCCAACAGGTCCGGATGATCCTCATCGACCCCAAGATGGTCGAGCTGCAGAGCTACAAGGATGTCCCGCACCTCGCCTGTGACCTCGTCACCAACATGAAGAAGGCGCCCGCGGTCCTCGAGTGGGCCGTCGATGAGATGGAGCGGCGCTACGAGATGTTGAAGGATGTCGGGACGACCAACATCTCGAACTTCAACGCGATGGGGCAGGAGGAGATCGAGAACCGCCTCCAGCGCCCGATCGAGCCTTCCGAAGCGCAGCTCTCCTACATCGTCGTCGTCATCGACGAGTTCGCGGACCTGATGGCGACCGCGCAGAAGGACGTCGAGGACTCGATCCAGCGCCTCGCGCAGAAGTCGCGCGCCGTCGGGATCCATGTGATCCTCGCGACGCAGCGTCCCAGCGCGAACGTCATCACGGGCGTCATCAAGGCCAACCTGCCAGCGCAGATCGCGTTCAAGGTCAGCCGCAAGCTCGACAGCCGCGTGATCCTCGACATGAACGGCGCCGAGAAGCTGTTCGGGCACGGCGACATGTTGTTCGTCTCCCCGGCCGTGAACCAGACGATCCGCGCGCAGGGAGCTCTCGTCACCGAGGAGGAGGTCAAGGCCGTCGTCGCCCACATCGTCGACAACGGTCCGCAGCGCTGCGCGATCCCCGCGCTGATCCAGACCGAAACGGCGCAGAAGCGCGGCTTCGCGGACCAGGACGAACTCTACGTCAAGGCCGTCGAAGTCATCCTGTCGCAGCAGCGTGGCTCGGCCACGCTGATCCAGCGTGCGCTCTCGGTCGGCTACACCCGCGCGACGCGCCTCTTGGAGATGATGGAAGAGGACGGCCTCGTCGGGGCGTACTGCGGTTCGAAGTCGCGCGACGTCCTGATGACCCTCGAGGAGTGGCAGGAGCGGGAAGCGGCGATGGATGCCGAGCTCGCGGAGCTGGAGGAAGACGGAGAATTCGAAGACGACGAGCTCCTCGAGGAGGACGACGTCACCGTGGAGCCTTCAGGTGCCGCAAGAGAGGGCGGCGCCGAGGCGTCGGCCGAGATCGGACTCCCCGTGCGTGGCGGCGACGCGCCCGATGCAGACGGCGGGGCGGAAGAACCCTCCGCTTCTGCGGATGCCGACGAAGACGACGATCCGGCCGCGGAGCTCGACGAAGACGAAGTCCTCGAGCGAGAGGACGAGGACGACGAAGAAGAAGACCTCGAGCAAGAGGACGAGGACGAAGACGCCGACGACATCGAGCTCAGCGTGGAGGACGACGACGAGTCGGCCGTCGAAGAAGGCGTCGATGCCACCTGGGGCGGGCTCGAGGATGGCGAGGAGGATTCCGACGATGCGGACGAGTCCGAGGGAGCATCCTGGGGTGAAGACGACGACGCGGACGAGGACGAGGACGACGAGGACACGGAAGACGAGGACGAAGCGCGCCGCTGAGAGCGTGTGACTCTATGGAGCCACGGGCTCTCCCGCGGCCGCGGAGCGGCCGCCAAGCAAGCACGTCAGAGCCTGTAGACTGATTTCGTCACAGGCTGTGAGTCGGAGCGCGGGCTGCAGCACGCCCCAATTCGGGAGAGCCCCGGTGGCCGCGGTTGTCGCCCCTCCGGCGGCGATCTAGGATGGCCCGGTTCGCCTTCCGCACGCGCGCGCCCACACGCCGGTGCCCCAACCCCTCCTCGATCCGCGTTCCGTCACCCTTGAGCCAGCCGTCACCCGCCTTCGTCGCAGCCCTTCGGGACGCACGCTCGATCATCCTGACCGGGCACGAACATCCCGACGGTGACTGCCTCGGCGCGCAGGCGGCCTTGCACCAGCTCCTCGTCGGGCTCGGCAAACACGTGCGGGTCCTGAACCCGGATCCGCCGGCGAAGGCGTTCGACTTCCTGGGGAGGAACGTCCGCTACGAGGCATACCGCAGCGGCCCGCTCCCGCCGTGTGACCTGTTGATCCTCCTCGACTGCTCCGAGCTCCGGCGCCTGGGGCGGTTGCAGCGTGCCGTGGAATCTGCGGCGCCGCGGATTGCGGTGATCGACCACCACGTCGGCAGCGAGTTCGGCGATGGAGACGTGTCGTTCGTCGACACCGAGGCGGCCGCGACGGGTGAGCTGGTCCACCGGCTGTTCCGTGCCCTGGACCGTCCGCTCGACCGCGTTGCCGCCGAGGGTGTGTTCGTGTCCCTCGTCTCGGACACCGGCTGGTTCCGCTACTCCAACACCACGGCGCGCGTCTTCGAGCTCGCCGCAGACGTGGTGCGTGCAGGCGTCGACGCGTCCGCGTTGTTCGACCTGCTCAACCGTCGCAACGAGGCGGACTCGGTGGCGATCCTCGCCGACGCCATCGGGCGCAGCCGGATCACTCTCGACGGACGGTTCGGATCGGTGCAGCTCGAACGTCCGGTCGTCGAGCAGAGCACGCGGATCGGCTTGGACCTGGACCTCGTGATGGAGCCCCTCCGCTCGGTCGGCTCCATCGAAGTCGTCGCGATGCTCAAGGAGAGCCACGACGGCGGCGTGAAGATCTCGCTGCGCGCCTCGCGTGACGTGGACGTCCAGAAGATCGCGGTGTCCTTCGGCGGTGGGGGGCACAAGAAGGCGGCCGGTGCGTCGGTGCGCGGGACGCTCGACAGCGTCCGCGTGGACGTCGAGGCGGCGGTCTTGCGGGCGTTGGAGCACATGCCGAGGGGCGCGGGCTGCGCGGTGCGGGGTTCCGCTCATGCCCCGTGATCGCTTCGCGCTGATCTCCGACATCCACGCCAACCTCGAGGCGCTGACCGCGGTCTTCGAGGACATCGACGCCCTCGGGGTCACCGACGTCCGCTGCCTCGGCGACGTGGTCGGCTACGGCGCAGACCCTGAGGCCTGCACCGCGATGGTCGCGGCGCGCTGCCGCTGGACGATCCTCGGCAACCACGACCACGGTCTCGGCACGCCGCTCCGCGACTTCAACCCGCTTGCTGCCGACGCGCTGGAGAGGACGCGGAAGCGGCTCCGCCCCGCGTGGTTCCGCCCCGGACGGAAGAGGAACTGGGAATTCCTCACGTCTTTGCCGAACCGGAAGGAGGAGGGCGGCTTCCTGTTCGTGCACGGTTCGCCGCGCGACCCGATCCTCGAGTACCTGCTCAAGAGCGACGGGTTCCTCGATCCGGACAAGCTTGCCGCGAACTTCGCGCAGATCGATCGGCCGTGCTTCGTGGGGCACACGCACTGGCCCGGCTGGCACGACACGACGTTCCGATTCACGCACGCCCGCGGCGACCACATGGAACTCGAGCTCCCGGACGGGCCGATCCTGGTCAACGTCGGCAGCGTCGGGCAGCCGCGGGACGGGGACCCGAGAGCCTCCTACGTCGTCGTCGACGGTCGGACCGTCCACTTCCGCCGCGTGGCCTACGACGTCGCGGCCGCGCAGTCCAAGATCCTTGCGGCCGGTTTCCATCCCGCCCTCGCCGAGCGCCTCGCGCGCGGCAAGTGAAGCTGGTCTTGCTCCCGCCTCCCGCAGGCGATTGGATCGCCGTCGATGGACGAGAGCCGTGGAGCGGGCCCTGAGTCGGGCGTCACCGTCGTGCTGTGCACGGCGCCGGTCGAACGTGCGGAATGGCTGTCCGAGCGGCTGCTCGAGGACGGTTGGATCGCCTGCGCCAACCTCGTCGGCCCGGTCGTGTCCCGCTACGTGTGGGAGGGGCGGCTGGAGAGGGCCGAGGAGGTCCTCCTCGTCCTCAAGACACGGTCCGACCTCGTCCCATCGATGACGGCTCGCCTCGTCGAGCTGCACCCCTACGAGGTCCCGGAGGTCCTGGCGCTCCCCGCAGCGGGCGGGCTGGAGTCCTACCTCGCCTGGGTCCGGGCATCGTGCCGGAGCGCCGCAGGCGTGCAGGACCCGCCGGGCGATCCGTAGGCGTGCGAGGCCCCGAAACTCCGGTGCCAAGGTCAAGTCGGCGCCCCATCGTGCCGATGACCGGAGAACCCCGTTCCCCGGAGACCCTCCCATGCTCGCGAGTCTGATCGCCCTGGCCCTGTCCCAGGCCGCTCCCGGTCCGTCGATTTCGCCGCAGGCCGGAGACCAGGCACTCGACCGTGTCCGCCTGGTCGTCGGCACGGAGCTGACCGGTCGGATCCGCGTGGAGACGGCGGACTACGTGGAGATCGAGCTCGGACCCGGAACGGTCATCGGGCTCGCGACCGCGAAGATCGCGGAGATCGTCCGCGCTGCCGAGGCCAGCGCCGCGCCGGCTGCAGGGGAGCCTGCGGACGCGACCTGGTCCCGCACGGCGACCTTCGAGGCCCGGAACGACTGGTACGTCGTCCATGACGCGGAAGGCCGGGTCGTGGGCCGCATGCACGCCACGCTCGCACCCGCGGACGACGGCGGGTGGCGGATCGGCGAGGAGTGGACGTTCACCGACCAGGACCGCACCGTCGAGACGACTCGTCTCGATGCGATCGATGCGGACGGTCTCCCGCGGTCGACGTTCCATCATGAGCGGGTCCGCGCGACGACGGGGGAGCTGTCCGCCGACCGGGTCGTCCGCGCGGTGGTCGACGGCGACACGCTGCGCGTCCACATCCGGTCGAACGACGGGGCCGAGACCAAGACCTACCGGGTCCAGGAGGGCCTCCGCTTCCCGCTGGAGCTGCGCCACGAGCTCCGGCGTCGCTGCGCGGGAGAACAGGGTGAGCAGACGCACCCGGTCTTCGACCCGACGCACCGCGAGTTCGAGCGGGTCCAGGTCCAGTTCGGCGCGGTGCGCCGCGTTGCGGGCAAGGGGGGCGAGGCGTTGCCGGTGCGAGAGCTCCGCGCGTCGACGACCCGTGGTCACAACGCCGAGTGGCTCGATGGCGGTCCGGCACCCGTGCGTCGTGAGGTGGCAGGGCCTGCGCTCGTTGCCGTGCGCGTGGCCAGCGAGAGCGAGGCGCACGCGCTGAAGGGAGCGGTGTTCCCCCCGGCGTTCCGATCGGAGAGCGGCGGAGCGTTCGGGCTCTGGCTCCCGAACCCCGGTTGGCGATTCGTCGGGGAGGCCGGCCAGAACGAAGTCGTTGCCGAGCTGCCGCACGAACGTGCGTCGCTGGCGCTGCTGCGGCTGCCGCAGCTGGACGCCGGTCTCGGGCTGGACTCCGCGGCAGATGCCGTCATGCGGTGGATGCAGTGGGCCTATCCGGAGCTGATCGAGAACGGCCGCACGGCCGGGACGGTCCGGGCGTCGACGCCGGTGATGGAAGTCCGCGCCACGGGCACGACGGCGGCCGGCGAGACGACGCAGCTCTGGGTGCACGTGCTGCAGGTCGACGGAGCCTGGTTCGCTTCCTGCGCCGCAGCCCCACGCCCCGCGTTCGATCGACTCGAAGACGAGTTCCGGTGGTTGGTCGAGAGATTCGAGCTTCGGCGCGCGGGTTTCGACCCGGGCTCCGACTGCGTGAAGGCCTGGGCAGGGAGCGGGCGG
>JBEAPQ010000111.1:0-5927 GCA_041164325.1 Planctomycetota bacterium
CACCGGATCGAGTACGCGCTCGCGCGAACAGGGATCAGCCTGCTGGGCGTGCTTCCCGAGCGCCTGGGCTACGCGGCGATGGCGGGCGTGGCGCGGATCTGGTTGGCCTTCGCGCCAGCCCGTCGACGACTCGGGCGCCAGCATCTCGAGCTCGCCTATCCGGGTCGGTTCTCACGGCGGCAGGCGCATCGCCTCCTGGCCCGAAGTACGGCCAACGCGTTCCAGAACGTGCTCGACATGCTCCATGCGGCGCGGCACCTGGAGCGCGGAACGATCCGCGAGCGCATCGAGCTCGGAGCTGCGTTGGATGTGCTGATCGACCCGCCCTACCTCGGCGTTTCGATGCATCTGGGCTCCTGGGAGGTTGGCGCACTGGCGATGGCGATGCTGAGCGGTGAGGCCCACGCGATCGGCCGGGTTCCGAAGAACCCGCTGATCGCCCGCTACCTCCGGCAGTGCCGGGAGCGGATCGGGCTCGTGCTCCACGACCGGCGTGGGGGCATCCGCCCGACGGCGCGCGCGTTGGCGGAAGGCAAGGTCGGTCTGCAGGTCATCGACCAGAACCAACGGAAGCGCGGCGTGTTCGCACCGATGTTCGGTCGGATCGCCAGCTGTGAGCGGGCGGCTGCCACCCTCGCCGTGCGCCGCGGCTATCCCATCGTGCCGGGCGTGGCGTTCCGGGTCGGTTCGGCTTTCCGCTTCCGACTGGTCCTGCTGGAGCCGTTCGTGCCGCAGCGGGGTGGGGATCCGGAGGAGGACGTCCACCGGGCCGTCGTCGCGATCAACGAGCGCGCGGAGCAGATGGTGCGGATGGCACCCGAGCAGTACCTCTGGGTCCACGACCGCTATCGGACCCGCCCGGACGGCGAGTAGCGCGGATCGTGGGCGCGTGCGCCACGGCTCGCCTGGCTGCGGCCGCCAAGTAAGCCTCTCGCAGCCTGTAGACCGGTTTCGGCACAGGCTGCGAGCATCCGCAGTGCTGGCAGCGTGGCCAGCCTCGTGCGCGTCGGGGCCATCGGCTAGAGTCCGCCGACCTCCCGATGCAACGACTTGCCCGCATCCTGCGTGACCTGGGATCCCCACGGGTCCTCGTCGTCGGTGACCTGATCCTGGACCGCTACATCGACGGGGACGCCCGTCGGGTATCGCCCGAGGCCCCGGTCCTGGTCTTCGAGAAGCGTTCCGAACGGCACCTGATGGGTGGGGCGTGCAACGTCGCCGCCAACCTGGTGAGTCTTGGCGCCGAAGCGGCGGTCCTCGGCGTGGTCGGCCGCGACGAGACGGCGGTCCATCTGCGGAGCCTGCTGCGCGAGCTGTCGATCGATGACACGCGCTGCGTCGAGGACACGACTCGTCCGACCACGCTGAAGACGCGCTACGTGAGTCGGACGCAGCAGGTCCTGCGCGTCGACGAGGAACGGCGTCATCCGCTGTCGGGCGAGGCGCGCGAGGCGCTGCTCGCCGTCCTTGCGGAGCGGCCGTTCCCGTATCACGCCGTCCTGCTGAGTGACTACGGCAAGGGTGTCCTCGACCAGGGCGTCGTCGAGGCCGCGGTCGCGGCGGCGCACTCCGTCGGTGGGGTGGTCGTCGTCGATCCGAAGGGCACCGACTACTCCAAGTACCGGGGCGTCGACCTGCTGACTCCGAACCGTGAGGAGGCGGAGGGCGCAACCGGCATCCGCATCCGCAGCGATGCGGACCTCCACGCGGCCGCGGGTCGGATCAAGGATCTGACGGGTGTCCAGACCGCGACGATCACCCTCGGCAAGGACGGGATCTTCTTCGAGACCGAGGATGGTGACGCACGGACGATTCCGACCCAGGCGCGCGCGGTCTTCGACGTCACGGGTGCCGGTGACACGGTCGTCGCGATGCTGACGCTGGCGCGTGCGTGCGGCCTCGGCATCGAGGACAGCCTGCGCCTCGCGAACCTCGCGGCGGGCATCGTGGTCGGCCGCTTCGGCACGTGGGCCGTGTCGCGGCGCGAGATCCTGTCGCTCCTCGGCGAACAGTCGAAGGGCAAGATCCTCGACGTCGACGAGGCGGTCTCGGTCGCGGCGCGGATGCGGACCGACGGACATCGGCTCGCGTTCACGAACGGTTGCTTCGACATCCTCCACCCGGGGCACACCGACTACCTGACGCGTGCCCGGAGCTACGCCGACGCGCTGATGGTCGCGGTCAACACCGACGAGAGCGTCCGGCGCCAGCAGAAGGGTGCGGGTCGCCCGATCAACACGCTGGCGGACCGCATGGACGTGCTCGCGGCGCTGTCGTCGGTCGACTACGTGGTGTCGTTCGACAGCGAGACGCCGCTCGACCTGATCCGGGCCGTGACGCCGCACGTGCTCGTGAAGGGTGAGGACTGGCGTGACAAGGGCGTCGTCGGGGCGGATTGGGTCGAGGACCACGGAGGCCAGGTGGTTCTCGTGCCGCTGCGGAACGGCTGCTCGACGACGTCGATCGTCGAGCGCATCCGGAACAGCGAAGCGGACTGACGCCGTGCGTCGGTTCGCGGGGCGGCGGGATGGCGGGCGCGCCTCCCGCGCCGTGACCAAGTCACTGACCGCCTCCGAGTGGCTCGCCGGGCGGCCGCGCGAGAGCCCGTGAAGGAATCAGGCACAGGCTGCGAAGCGCTTGCTCGGCGACAGCGGTCGCCGTCGCAGAGAGGCCGTGACTCGACGAAGTCACCGCCCTTCTGCCTGCGTGGGGTGGCTTCGGCACATGCAGGCCCCGTGCTGCGCGGACATCCTTGGATACGTTCCTGCGCATCAATGCGCCGCAGCGCAATGGTTGGCGCGCTTGCGCCCAACCGTTATCGTCCCGCGGCCGCCGGGCTTGTGGCGGATCCCAAACGAGGAGTAGCCCTTGGTCGTCGTTCCCACGAAGTTCCGGTCGAAGGACAAGTTGGTCCAGGACCCCGCCGATCTGCGTCCGATCCTCCAGGGCCTCCAGGCCCAGGGGAAGACCATCGTCCTGAGCAACGGAGTCTTCGACCTTCTCCACGTCGGTCACCTGCGCGCTCTCGAAGACGCGCGGTCGCGCGCCGACTTCCTGGTCGTCGCCCTGAACTCCGACAAGTCGGTCGAGAAGAACAAGGGCAAGGGCCGTCCGCTCGTCTCGCTCGAAGAGCGGATGGAGCTGATGGCCGGGTTCTGGTTCGTCGACTACGTGACCTCGTTCGAGGACGAGACCGCGGACGGCATCCTCGAGCTGCTGCGTCCCGATCTCTACGCGAAGGGCACCGACTACACGCTGAAGACCCTGCCCGAGAAGGACACCGTCAAAGCGATCGGTGCCAAGGCGGTCTTCGTCGGCGACAAGAAGGACCACTCGACGCAGAAGCTCATCCAGAGCATCCGGCGTCGCAAGCTGAGCTGAGCCGGGCGGGCGACGGCACGGCGTGCCGGAGGGGATCTCGCAGGAATCTGCGGGGCGTCTCCGCAGCGCGTCGGCCTCGGGCCCGCGCGGCCTTCTGTCTGTCTCACAGCCCGTGACGATGTCGGTCCACAGGCTGCGAGATGCTGGCTCGGCGGCCACTTCGCGGCCGCGAGAGGACCCGTGACTCGATGACGTCAGAGGCTCTCAGGCGTAGATGCCGCGCATCCGTGTGATCTTCGCGACGCGGTCGATGCCGAGCAGGTAGGCGGCGATGCGGTTGCTGACCTCGAACCGGCGGGCCATGTCGACGACGTCCGAGAAGGCCTTGGTCATCATGGCTTCGAGGCGATCGTCGACTTCCTTCTCCGTCCAGAAGTAGCCCATGCGGTCCTGGACCCATTCGAAGTAGGACACCGAGACTCCGCCGGCGTTGGCGAGGATGTCCGGCACGACGAACACGCCCTTCTCGTCGAGCAGCTTGTCGGCTGCGGCGGTCACCGGGCCGTTGGCACCTTCGACGAGGAGCTTGGCCTTGATGTTGGCAGCGTTGCGGCTGTTGATGACGTTCTCGGTGGCCGCGGGTACCAGGATGTCGACCGGCAGCTCGAGAAGCTGGGCGTTGGTGATCCGATCGCCCTCGCCGTAGCCCTCGAGCGTGCGGAACTTGGCGAGGTGGGTGCGGACCGCGGTGACGTCGAGGCCCTTCTCGGACACGACCGCACCGGTGATGTCCGAGATCGCGCAGACCTTGACGCCCATCTGGTCGAGGTACATCGCGGTCACCTGGCCGACGTTGCCGGCACCCTGGACGGCCGCCGTGCAGGTCTTCGGATCGCGGCCCATCATCTTCAGGGCTTCGCGGGCGCAGATCTGCAGGCCACGTCCGGTGGCCTCGATGCGCCCGAGAGACCCGCCCAGGCCGACCGGCTTGCCGGTGACGACTGCGGTGCTCGCCTTGCGGACGTGCATCGAATAGGTGTCCATGATCCAGGCCATGACCTGCCCGTTGGTCCCCATGTCGGGGGCCGGGACGTCACGGTCCGGACCGATGATGTCGAGGATGTTCGCGACGTAGCGGCGGGTGATCCGCTCCATCTCGCCCATCGACAGCTTGCTGGGCGTGCAGACGACGCCGCCCTTGCCGCCGCCGAACGGGACGTTGACGACCGCGCACTTCCACGTCATCCACGCGGCCAGTGCGCGGACTTCGTCGATCGTCACGTTGGGGTCGTAGCGGATGCCGCCCTTCGCGGGCCCGCGGGCGAGCGAGTGCTGGACGCGGTAGCCGGTGAAGACCTGCAGCGATCCGTCATCCATGTAGACAGGGATGGCGACCGTGAGCTCGCGGTCCGGCGTGCGGAGGATCCGGTAGAGTCCCTGGTCGAGGCCGAGCTTGTTTGCCGCCAGGTCGAACCGGGCGTGCATGGCCTCGAACGGATTCTCTTCACCGATGACCTGGTTCGGATTCATTTCGGCGCGGGTAGTGGCGCGCGGCTCCGTGTCGTGGACGGCGACGGAGCGGTGACACTAGCGGGGCAAGATGACGGCGGCAACACGATGCAACCCAAGTCTCCCGGGCGGGATCAATCGGTGCCGGGGACTCTGAGTTTCGGGGGGGAGTCCGGGATCCGGGCCTTCGAACAGCTCGGCTACGGGTCGGCGGCGGATGCGATTGCGGACGGGTCGGGTCGGCTCGTGCGGGAGGTGCCGCACCGACGGACCACTGAGCATCAGGCGGGCGTCGGCCGCCTGTTCCGGAAGGTTCGGGACCGTCGAGCCGGAGACGCGTGGGGCGAATGGCGGGCCCTCCGGGAGCTGGCCGAACTCGGGCTCCACGTGCCGCAGCCGCTGTTCCTGGCGCAGGACGGCGACGCGACGGCGCTCGGGATCGGGGCGGTTCCCGGGCAGTCGCTCCTCGACCTGCTGCCCGCGGCCCCGAACTGGGGGCGTGGATTCGTCGTCGCGGCCGTCGCACCGGCGGTGCGTCGCCTGCACCGCGCAGGGCTCGTGCACCGGGATCTCTACTGGGACCACTGGTTCGCGGTGGGCCCTTTGGAACCGAACGGCCATGCCTATCTGATCGACCTCGAGCGGGTGTTCCGTCCCCGGGTGTGGCTGCAGCGGCGCTACCAGGTCAAGGACCTAGCCGGCCTCGTCGCCTCCTGGCCGGACGCGGTGTGCGCACGCGTCACGGGCGTGCGCTTCCTGCGGGTCTACCTCGGAGGCGCACTGTCGCCGGGTTGGAAGCGACTGGCGCGCGCCGTGCTGCGGAAGGCCGCTCGTATCCGCGCGCACATGCCGGTTCACGGGGACCCGCCGCGATGGTTTACGTCGGTCGCTGGTTCCCGCTCCGCGACGACCGCGTCCGTCCCCGAACGGACCCCGCGAAGCCCTTAGCTCCGCCGCGTCCCCGGCTGGGGGATCGACGCGCCGCGGAGCGGCTGCCAAGCAAGCGGCTCGGAGGCTGTAGGCTGATTTAGTCACAGCCTCGGAGAAGCCGCTGCACGGCGACGAGCGACGCACTCCGGTGGCTCACGAGGGCCGTC
>JBEAPQ010000112.1:0-4777 GCA_041164325.1 Planctomycetota bacterium
CCCGTTCCGTTCCTTCCGCCGGCTGGTCCTACCACGCGACCAAACACAACGGCGTGCCCCAGCCGATCTACGGCGCGATGACCTGCGCAGGCATCGCCGGCCTGACCATCTGCCTCGCCGGCATCCGCGACGCCGACGTGACCCGGAGTGCGCTCGCCGCGCGCGGCGAGCGCGCGATCGCCCAGGGCTTCGCGTGGCTCGCCGAGAACTTCTCTCTGCACAGCAACGCGTCCCGCGTCCACCAGCCCTACTACTGGGTCTACTACTACCTCTACGGGCTGGAGCGTGCGTGCGAACTGTCCGGCGTGGCGATCATCAACGACCGGGACTGGTACTGGGAGGGCGCCCTGACGCTGATGGACGCCCAGTGGGGCGCGGGCGGCTGGCCCGACGACCTGCACCCGGACGAGATCATGGAACGCACGGCCATGGCCGTGCTGTTCCTGAAAAAGTCCTCGGCCCCGGTCTACACGCAGCGGGACTGACGGCGAGGCCCGCCCGACGTTCAGCCGATCCCGCTCGGGTTCCAGGTGCTGATCCGGACACCGTTCTCGAAGATGTCGAGGACGCCGAGCCCTGCGGGCGGCAGGTTCAGAGACACGGCCCGCGAGAGGCGCATCCCGAGCATGGCCGCGGCGAAGCCCGTCAGCATCGTGCCCGACGTGACGACGACGAGCGTGCGCCCCGCCTGGCCGAGCCGCGCTTCCTGCCACCACTCCAGGAACCGCTCGACGGCTTGGCCAAGGCTCTCGCCGCCCGGGGCCTGGATCTCGCCGAAGTCCTGGAAGAAGTCGCGGACCCGGTCGGGATCTTGGCGCGCGACGTCATCCCAGGCCTTGCCCTCCCACTCGCCGAGCGCCTGATCGCGCAGGCGCGCATCGGTGACGACCTCGAGACCCTTCGCCGCTGCGATGGCGGCGGCCGGGTCCTCGCACTGCGGCCGGTCCGGCGCGTAGACGCCGTGCACGTCGACCCGGCCGAGGATCTTCAGCCAATCGACGACCGCGTGCTGCCCGCGACGCCCGAGCCGCGCGGAGCCGGATCCGACGGCGCAGGCCGCGTCTTCCGGAGCCAGCTCGGGGTGACGGAACAGGAACAGGCGACAGAAATCGGAGACGTCGGGCAGCACGGGCGCCCAGGGTCGGCCTCCACCCCCATCACGTCAACGCTGGACCATGCTCCCGCGACTTCTGCGTAGCGTCCTTCCCACGTGGTCCCGACAATGCCCGGTCCGGCCGTTCCGAGGTCGAGCAGCCGGCGGAGCAACAGCATGTTCGAAGTCCTGAAGACCGGCATCGACGGCCTTGATGCGATCCTGGCGGGCGGCGTCCGCTATCCGGCCGGTGGCGCCGCCTTCGTCTTCGTGACGGGAGGACCGGGTTCCGGGAAGACCCTGCTCGGCCTCGAGATGGTCGCCCGGCAGTGGCTCGACGGTCCGCCCGACAGCACGTGCCTCTACTACTCCGTCGAGCACACGCCCCAGTCCCTCTATCGCAAGCTCGCGTTCGACTTCGGCTTCTACGGCTCCGACGCCGAGATCGAGGTCCTCCCCGAGGAGGTGCCGCAGAAGCTGACCATCGCCGCGCGTCGTCCCTCGGGCACGAGCCACCTCGTCATCACGCAGGCCCACCCGGCGACGCTCGCCGAGCCCGGCCACGGGAGCTCGGTCGACATCGACTGGATCCTGGCCGAGATCGGCAACCACGAGCGCGCTGGCCCGGTCGCCATCGCCTGCGTGGACAACATCGGGCTGCTCCTCACCGACCTCGACTACTTCGGCAAGCGCCGTGCACTCCTCGCGACGCGCCGCCAGCTGATGTCGGCGGGCGTCCACGGCATCTTCGTCCAGGAGACGACCGACACGCGGGACCTCAAGCTCCCGTCCGCCGAGGAGTTCTCCACCGACCTCTTGCTGGAGCTGGGCTACCACGCCGAGAACACGATGTTCAAGGCGCGGACGCTCGAGATCCTGAAGGCCCGCCACCAGTACTACTACCGGGGCGCGCACCACTTCTCGATCGCTGGCCGTGGCGTCCTCCGCGACATCTACCTGGGCGCACGCAACGAGCGTGGGCCCGGCATCCACATCTACCCCTCGGTCCCGGCCCAGCTCTCGATCGCGCGCGACACCCACCAGGGCCAGGTCCCTCCGCGGGGCGCGTCGCCTCTCGACTTCGGGCATCCAGGTCTCGTGCGTGGCTTCCTCGAGGACACCGGACCGACGGCACGCTCGTCGACCGTGATCCTGGACGAACCGGGAACGCGCTACACCGATCTCGCGCTGCGCTTCCTCGCGGCGGGCCTGGCGGACGGCGAGGCCTCGCTCCTGGTGTCGACGAAGGAGGACGAAGACGCGCTGACGCGCATCGCCCGCCGGGACCCGGGGCTCACCCAGAGCCTGCTCCACGGAGAGGGTTTCGTCGACGCATTCCGCGTGCTCTACCTGCACCCGGAGTTCATCAGCGCCGGCAAGTTCACGTGGGACCTGCTGCGATGCACGGAGGCCGACGCCCAGGGACCGGTCACGCGGCTGGCGTTCGACAACATCTACCGGCTCGAGGACCGCTTCCCGCTCCTCGCCGGCCAGAACTTCATGATCCCGGCCCTGCTCGACATGCTGCGCTACCGCGGCGTGACGCCGCTGTTCGTCGACCTGGTCCCGGCGGGTTCGGCAGCCGGCCGCAATCCCTTCGATCCTGCGCGTTGGATGGTGACGTTCGACCACGTCCTGCACCTCTACCTCGACGACGTGGACGGCAGGCAGCGGACGTTCGTGCGGGTGCTCAAGTCGTCGACCGCACGCTTCTCGCGCGAAGCCACACCGCTCGAAGTCTGATCAGAGCCCGGAGCTTCCGAGGGCGGCACGGACCGCTCGGATCTCGTCCGCATCGGTCTCTCGCCGCTCGTGGTCAGCACGACCCGGGGCCGCGAATCCACACTCGGGCCGCCCGAACCGTGCCGGACCGGCCACGACCCGCCCGGCAGACAGGTGGACCTCGGGAACCCCGGTCGCCGCGACGAGCGCGGCGACGTTGGACGCACGGACGCCCGAACCCGCCATCACCGCAAGGCGCCCGTCTGCGCGTGCCACCATGGCCGCGATCATCTCGTGGCCTGCGGGCGCCGTGGGCGATCCGCCAGACGTCAGGACCCGCGGCACGCCGGCGTCGACCAACACGTCGACCGCGTGCAGCACGTCGCGGCAGCAGTCGATCGCGCGGTGGAACGTCAGCGGGGTCGCGCCCGCGGCCTCCATCACGACGCGCAACGCTTCCCGGTCGATCCCACCCTCGGGAGTGAGCGCGCCGAAGACGAGCCCATCAGCCCCCGCCCCCCGGAACGCCTCGATGTCCGCGACGACGGCCGCGAGATCGTCCCGATCCACGACGAAGTCGCCGGCCCGCACCCGCAGCATCGCGAAGACCGGCACGCCGCCGGCCACCTCGAGCGCTGCGCGCAGCAGGCCGACGGACGGCGTGCAGCCTCCGAGTTCGAGCGAAGAGCAGAGCTCGATCCGATCCGCACCGCCGAGGGCGGCTGCGCGCACGCCCGCCACGCTGTCGACGCACACCTCCACGGAGACGTTCATCGCGTCATCGAAGCAACTCGCGCGCCCCCGCGCCATCGCGCCCGAGGGCGGCTCTGCCTATCCTCGCCCCGGATGACGAAGCCCCGCCGAGGCCCCGTCCGCCGAGCTCTGCGCGGTCTCCTCGCGCTCGGACTGCTCGTGATCCTCGCGGCGCTGGCGATCGAGACGTGGGTCGTCCGCAGCGTCGCATCGCACGTCCACACGCCCACCGCGGCGCCCGAGCACTCGGTCATCGTCGTCCTCGGCGCCAGCGTGCTCCGGGACGGAACGCCCTCCAACATGCTCCAGGAACGCCTCGACACCACGGCGGAACTGTGGCGCACGGGCCGCGCCCCACTCGTCCTCGTCAGCGGCGACTACGACCCCGTGCGCGAGTACGACGAGACCGAGCCGATGCGCGAGGCCCTGATCCGGGCGGGCGTCGCGCCCGAGGCGATCCGCGTCGACCGCCACGGCCACCGGACACTCGACAGCATGATCCGGGTCCGCGAGGAGTTCGGATTCCGCGACGCGCTCGTCGTCACCAACGGCTTCCACGTCCCGCGTGCGGTCTACCTGGCCCGGTTCCACGGCATCGACGCGGACGGCGTGCCCGCCGATCTCGGGGTCAAAAGGACGTTCTCGGTCCAAGCGTGGCACGTCGGGCGCGAGGCCCTCGCGCGGGTCCTGGCGTTCGTCGACTGCCACATCCTCGGCACGCGGCCGACGACGAGCGAGGGCTGACGCGCGTCCTCACGCCCACGTCACGGCCAGCCCCAGAACGGACCAGGCGTCAGGCGCCGTGGGCCGCCCGGTGACCCGCGACGATCGCCTCGACGACCGAGGGATCGGCCAGCGTCGTGAGGTCGCCCAGCTGTTCGTACTCGCTCGACGCGATCTTCCGCAGGATGCGGCGCATGATCTTGCCGCTCCGGGTCTTCGGCAGGCCCGGCACGATCTGGATCAGGTCGGGGGTCGCGATCGGCCCGATGATCTCGCGCACCTTCTCGCGGAGGCTTCGCAGCAGTTCGGCCTGGTCGTCCTCGGCCTTCTCGTGCCCGGCCGCAATCGCGACGTAGGCGTAGATGCCCTGGCCCTTCACGTCGTGCGGGAAGCCGACGACCGCCGCCTCGGCGACGGCATCGTGCGCCACGAGCGCGCTCTCGATCTCCGCCGTCCCGAGCCGGTGCCCCGACACGTTGAGAACGT
>JBEAPQ010000113.1:0-6848 GCA_041164325.1 Planctomycetota bacterium
CGATGCCGGCCTCCGCCGACACCGCGATGATGAAGATGGCGATGAACTTCGACTACGCGAAGATCATGCCGGTCATGCAGCCGATGATGGCGCTCTTCGCCGGCATGGGCAGCACGACGAAGGAAGAGAAGGAACAGGCGCTGGCGATGAGCAACGAGCAGCTCGCGCTGATGTCCGGCACGATGTCGATGGTCATGACCGACCTCGAGAATGGCGGCGCGGTCCTGATGGGCGTGCGCGACGGCGCGAAGTTCCGCGAGATCATGAAGAACCCCGCCTACATCGCGATGCAGAAGCGCGCGGGCGAGGCGAGCGGCATGGCCGAGACGACCATCGAGCCCGAGGCGATGGTCCACCGCGACACGCCGGTCATGAAGACGACCGTGATCTTCGATGACCCGATGATGTCGCCGACCGGCGACGGCGAGCAGGTCGGCTACTCCGCGGTCGCGGGCAACGTCCTGGTGTCGACGATGATGTCGACTTCGAAGGGCGAGATCACCGGCCTGATCGACGACATCCTCGACAAGAAGATCAAGATGGCGACGCTGCCGGCGAACACGCTGATGACGATGTCGGTCAGCCTCGGCGACATCGCCGACATGATCATGATGATGTCGGGCATGCCGGGCGGTGAGTCGGAGATCCCGAGCGGCATCTCGGCCGAGCTGACCAAGAACGGCAAGGCGCTGGACTTCAAGGTCCACGTGAAGTGAGGATTGTGGGCGACCTGTGACGCAGACCGCGTCCCAGCCGCCCGCAGCCCGATCGGCGACGGCCTGAACCGTCGCACGGCGGCCGTGGCTCCCCGGAGTCACGGCCGCTTGCATGTGGCCCCGCACGCGATGAACTCGCCCTTCCTGCTCGCCAAGCTCGTCCACGGTGTCGCGTTCGCGGCCGGCGTGATCGGCATGCTGCTCGGGCTCGGGCTGACGCGGATCGGGCTCGGACTCATCGGCCTGCCGGTGGCGTTCTTCGCGACCATGTCGGCGATCCGCCACGTCGGCAGCTTCTTTCGCGTGCTCACGCTCGAGCGGAAGTGGCTGACCGACCCGCAGAACACCGACACGACGTGGAAGGGCTCGTGGAGCCGGAGCAGCGGCCCGACCAGCGACCTGCCCGACCGGATCTTCGTCCTGCTCGTGTCGGTCGCCGAGTCCGACGGTGCAGCCAATGACCGCGAACGCGGAGCGATCCGCCAGTTCGTGCTGCAACGGTTTCCGCGACCCGACCTCGCAGCCCGGCTGATGCGCTGGGACGTGCAGCCGCTGCGCGGCCGGGACCTCGACATTCTGCTCGAGGACCTGCGGCGTCGCCTGACGCCCACCGACCGGCACACCGTCTTCTTCTGGGCGGCGCTCGTCGCGCTGATCGACGAGAAGTTCCACCAGGCCGAACACGACGCGCTGCAGGCCGTCGCCCGGGGACTCGGCGTCGCCCCCACGCACGCGCGCGTGCTGTTCCAGCAGGCCAAGGCCCAGATCCTCGGCAGCCGGACGGCCGGCGGGGGCGCCGGCTGGGGCAGCCGCACCGGCTCGGCAGGCGGCGGCGGGTGGGGCCCGAGGGTCGACCCTCGCGACGAGGCGCTCGAAGTCCTCGGCCTCGACAAGTCGGCGACGCCCGACGAGATCCGGAAGCGCCATCGCGAACTCGCGAAGAAGCACCACCCGGACGCGCACTCGCACCTCGGCCCCGTGGCCCAACAGGAAGCGACGGACCGATTCCGCCGCATCCAGCAGGCCTACGAGACGCTCACCAAGGCCGGCTGAGGCGGGCTGCCGGCGTCACCCGTAGACGATGCCCGGCAGGATCTCCTGCAGCACCTTCTCGAGGTCGATCTCATCCTGGGTGCGCACGGTCCGATCCTTCTGGTCCTCGCGCGGCCAGATGTGGAAGCCGCCCTTCCGACCCGCACACTCCCAGGTGCCCCAGATGCCGTTGCCCTCGCGGTAGCCCCGGTATTGGACCGCGTAGTGACCGACGTAGGTCTTCTCCCAGCCGACTTCCTTGGACTCGACGTCGTAGCGCCCGTCGACCTCGAAGCGCCCGATCGTGTCGATCCCGTCGCCGCGCATGAAGCCGGCGCGGAAGTCCAGGACCAGGTCCTGCCGGAACCGACAGCCGACCGCCACCCAGTAGCCGGTCCACGGACCGGACGGAAACTGGGGGTCGGCTTCGTCGGGCTGGCGCGCGCTGGGCTCCATGCGGGCAGCAGCGCATCCTAGCCGAATGGATGCCGCGCGGTGCGGCGGGACTCTGGCTATCGTCCCGACATGGTCACGATCCGCGCCTCCTACGAAGGCGATCTCCGCTGTACGGCGGTCCACGAACCGTCTGGAACCGTGCTCCGCACGGATGCCCCCAAGGACAACGAAGGGCTCGGCGAGTCGTTCTCGCCCACCGATCTCCTCGCGACAGGTCTCGCCACCTGCGTGATGACGATCCTCGGCATCGTGGCGCGGCGGGACGGCCTGGATCTGCGAGGCATGACCGCCGTCGTCGAGAAGCACATGGTCACCGAGCCGCTCCGACGCGTCGGTCGCCTGCCGGTGACGGTCACGATCCCGGTGCCCCTCGACGACCATCAGCGCCGCAAGCTCGAGCGCGCGGCGCACCTGTGCCCGGTCCACCAGAGCATCCTGCCGGACATCGAGACGTCGATCACGTTCGTCTACGCGGCCGGCTGAGCCCGCGGGCGGCGACCGCCGTCACGCTGGCAGGACGTGCCAGAACGCAGTCGCCATCTCGAGCAGCCACGCGCACACGAGGCCGCCGACCGTGCCGAGCACGTAGCCGCCGATCGCGAGCAGCGCGCCGACCGGCGCCAGCGCCGGGCTGAATGCCGCCGCGACGATCGGCGCGGACGCGGCGCCACCGATGCACGCCTTCGATGCGACTGCCGCGAAGAAGATCGGTGCCCGCACGATCTTCCGGACCCAGAGCATGATCCCGGCGTGGAACGCCATCCACACGGCACCGATCGCGACGAGCGGCAGGTTCTCGGGGTCGAAGACCTTCGCGAAGTCGGCCTTCGCCCCGATCGACGCGACCAGCAGGTAGAGGAACACCGAGCCTATGCGGCTCGCGCCCTTGCCTTCCAGCGCCCGCAGGGGCGTGAACGACAGCCCGAGGCCGAGCGTCGTCACGAGGATGATCTTCCACGCGAAGGCGCCGAGGATGTCGTTCTTCGGCAGGGCGTCCGTCAGGAAGACGCCGAGCTCCGACGCGACGACGGTGCCACCGAAGGCGACCGCCGCCATCACCAGCAGAGCCGGCAGGTCGGTCGGCGCCGCAACCTCGGCGTGGTAGGCCTCGGCCTTGCCGCGGACTTCGTCGACCGCGCGCGCATCGGCGCCGATGGCGCGGTCCATGGGCTCGTGGCGATCGGCGAAGTAGAGCAGCGCGATCATCCAGACGTTCGCGATCGCAACGTCGACGACCACGATCACGCCGAGCGTCTCCGCGGACACCTGCACGCTCTCGCCGATCGCTGCGAAGTTCGCACCGCCACCGATCCAGGACCCGCTGAGCGCCGCAAGCCCGCGCCAGGCGGCATCCGCCTGCGCCGCGTCGAACATCCAGCCGAGCGCGAGCACGGCGAGCGGCCCGCCCACGACGATGCTGACCACCGCCGTCAGGAACATGACGAGCGCCGGACGCCCGAGGCCGAGGATCGCCTTCACGTCGACGGCGAGGATCAGCAGGAGGAGGCTCGCCGGCAGGAGCCAGTCCATGATGAAGCCGTAGAGCGGGAACCCGGGCTGGCCCTTGGCCGGTGGCGCCGACGGGATGATCCCGGTGTTCGACAGGAGCGTCGGCACGAAGTAGCAGAACACCAGGATCGGGACGATCTTGAAGACCGCACCGAACCGCGTCTTCTGCACCGCGAAGACCGTCGCCAGCACCGCGAACAGGAGCGCGAGCACGTGGACCGGCTCGTGGACCGCCGCGTCCTCCCACCAGACCGCCGATTCCTGCGTCGCGATCATTCGACGCGCACTCCGCGCCAGAACGCCACGCGACCCGCGATCTCACGAGCCGCTGCCTTCGGGTCCTCGTAGCACCACGCGGCGTCCCGGTTGACGTCCTCGCCGACGACGACGTCGAAGTAGGAAGCCTCGCCCTTCCAGCCGCACGTGGTCCGCGTCGTGCTCGGGCGGAAGTGCTCCTCGCGGAGGCTCGCCCGCGGGAAGTAGTGGTTGCCCTCGACGACCACCGTCGCATCGGACTCGGCGAGGACGACATCCTTCCAGATCGCGCGTTTCATGGCGCACGGGTATCGGGGCCAACCACGCCCGGCGCAACCCGGAGCTGGCGCCCTTGCCTCCGAACGACCGAAGAGCTCCGATGCCGCGCCCGATGCGCAAGCCTCCCCCGACACCCACCTCCTGGGCGGAGGAGCTGCGCCAAGGCCTCCGACTCGCGGCTCCGATCGTTGCCGTCCAGCTCGGCCAGATGGGGCTCGGACTCGTCGACGTGCTGATGGTCGGCCGTTCGTCCGACGCGGCTCTCGCCGGCATCGCGCTCGGCAACATGGTCGTGTGGATGCTGCTCGGCTTCGGCTCCGGGGTGGTGGCGGCGCTCGATCCCGTGCTGTCCCAGGCCTACGGCGCGGGCCGGACCGACGCGATCCGCGCGGGCACCCAGCGCGGGCTCGCGCTGGCGGTGGCGCTCGGGATCGCGGTGTCGCTGCTCGCGCTCGGGACCGGCCCGATCCTGACGCTCCTGGACCAGCCGGAGGAGGTGCGCCCGCTCGCCGCCGACTACGTCCGCTGGTCGATCCCGGGCATGGTCCCGCTGCTCGTGTTCGCCGCGCTGAGGCAGAGCCTGCAGGCGCTGTCGACGATCCGGCCCGTGCTGTGGACGATGCTCGTCGCCAACGTCCTGAACGCCGCCCTCAACGAGGTCTTCATCTTCGGGCGGCTCGGGATGCCTGCACTCGGGCTCCGCGGCTCGGCGCTGGCCTCCGACGTGTCGCGACTGTGGATGGCCATCGGCCTCGCCTGGGCCGGCTGGCCGCTCCTGAGAGACCGGCTGCGCCCGTTCGATCGGGCGCACCTGCACCCGCGCGCTTGGCTCGACCTGCTGCGGATCGGCACGCCGATCGGCGCGCAGTTCCTGATGGAGATGGGCGCCTTCTCGGCAGCGATGGTCTTCATCGGGCACATCGGCGCCGAGCAGGTCGCGGGCCACAAGGTCGCGCTGACGCTGGCGTCGACATCGTTCATGGTGCCGGTCGGGATCGGCGCCGCCGCGGCGGTCCGCGTCGGCTACGCGGTCGGGCGCCGCGACGAGGCCGGATTCCGCCGGGCCGCGTGCGTCGGAATCGGCATGGGAGCCGGGACGATGGCCGTGTTCGGCGGGCTGTTCCTGATGTTTCCGCACGAGCTCGCGCGCCTGTTCACGGACAGCGCAGCCATCGTGCCGATCGCAGCCACGCTCATTCCCTTCGCAGGGGTCTTCCAGGTCTTCGACGGCATCCAGGCCGTCGGCATCGGCGTCCTGCGCGGCCTCGCCGACACGCGCTTCGCGCTGATCGTCAACGTCCTCGGCTACTGGGTGCTCGCGGTCCCGCTCGGGTACTGGCTCGCCTTTCCGCAGGGACTCGGCGCGGCGGGACTGTGGTGGGGACTGACGCTCGGGCTCGCCCTCGTCGCCGTCGTCGTCGGACTCCGGGTGCTGTGGCACTTCCGTCGCCCGCTGCGCCCCCTGGACGAGGCATCGGCCCCACCGCCCGCCGATTGAGGACCTTGCCTCGTTGCCCCAGGGCACGAGACTGGGAACCGTGTCAGAAGCTCCGAACCAGACCCGCCGACGCTGGGGCAACCTTGCACTGCTCGGACTCGTCGCCGTGCTCGCGCTCCTGTCCGTGTGGCCGATGGTCGACGCTGCGATGGGACGCGCGTTCGGCAATCCCCCGCTGACGCTCCGCGAGCTCTACGTGCCGGGCGATCGAGCAGAAGTCTTCGACCATGCGGAGTGGACCGCAGTCCTGGCGGCCACCGTCGACGCCGACGGCTACGTGGCGATGGGCGAGTTGGTCGATCGACGACCCGCCATCGACGCCTACCTCGCGCGCATCGCAGCGGCCTCCTTCGATCGCCTCGGCCGGGACGAGAAGCTCGCCTTCCTCCTGAACGCACACGCAGCGATCGGACTGCGCGCCCTCGTCGACGCGTGGCCACTCGCGTCCATCCAGGCCCGGCCCGGCGGAGCCGCAGGCGAGTCGCTCGGTGCCGAGATCACCTACGTCGTCGGCGGCCGATCCGTGACGCACCGGACGCTCGCCAACGAGTGGATCCGGACGTCCTTCCGCGAGCCGCGCACGCACTTCGCACTGAACCCCGGCACGCTGGGCGGAGCGCCGTTCCGGGCCGAGGCCTACACCGGCGCCCGGCTCGACGAACAGCTCGACGATCAGCTCCGAAGGGTCCTCGCCGACCCGCGGTTCTGCGACTTCCGCGCCGACCCGGGCATCCTCCGGCTGACGCAGCTGTTCCTGTGGTTCGCGAGCGACTTCCAGCAGGTCAGCGAGGACGGGACGCTGCTCGGCTTCCTGCGTGCGGCCGATCCGCGCATCGATGCGTTCTGCGCGCAGCACGGCACGCCCGAAGTGAACTGGCTCGACTACGACTGGCGCGTGCCCGACCGACGGAACCGGCCGCAGTGATCGCAGAACGCGCGAGTCACAGCCTGTCAGAGGCTGTGACCAAATCAGTCTACAGCATCTGAAGTGCTTGCCTGGCGGCCGCTCCGCGGCCGCGGGAGAGCCCGTGACTCATTAAAGTCACAGGCTCTCAGGGCTCGCCGAGCGCGTAGCGGACGAAGCGGCAGTCGATCGGCCCGTT
>JBEAPQ010000114.1:0-2571 GCA_041164325.1 Planctomycetota bacterium
TCCGGTCGGCTCGGACGCACGGCGCGCGCACGAGTCCTGGCTCCGCGCCCACGGGCTGCCGCCCCGCGCGCTGCTGAACGAGCTCGAATCCGAGCTGCCGCGCACCTGGGGACCGACGGGCGAGCGCGCCCTCCAGTCCCTGAAGGGGCCGTGAACCCGTCAGCCCGCGGGCTGACCGTGCGCACGCAGACGCGCCACCGCCTGTTCCTTGCCGAGCAGGAAGACACAGTCGAACAGGCCGGGGCCCTTGTTCGTCCCGGTCAGCGCGGCGCGGACCGGATGGACGAAGTGTCCGAACTTGATCCCCTTCGCTTCGCAGAACGCTCGCGCGGCCGCCTCGATCTGCGCAGGGCCGTCACAGGGCGCCTGTGCAGGCGCTGCCTGATCGACCACGCTCGGCAGGGTGAAGGCCGCATCCGCAGCCGCACGATCGGCCGGATACGAAGCCGGCAGCGCCGACGCCTCGAGCACGTCCGCGTAGTCGGCGAGCCAGCTCTTCGCATCCTCGTGCTTGGCGAGGTTCTTCTCGGCCGCATCGTCGAGTTGGACGGCCGTCCCGAAGATCCAGCCCAGTCGCTCCGACAGCTCGGACAGGAGTTCGACCCGCTCCTGGAAACACGCGAACACGTTGGCGACGAAGCCCGGGTGGTCGTCGAACGCAGCCTGCGGTACCGCCTCACCGACGTAGGGTCGCCCGGCGGCCACGAACGCCGCGCGGTCGAGTCGGCGCACGTAGTCGCCGTTCATCCACAGGAGCTTCTCCTCGTCGAACTTCGAACCGCTCTTGCCGATGTCCTCGATGCGGAACTTCGCGAGCATCTCGTCCCGCGTGAACACATCCTGGTCGCCCGAGTAGCTCCAGCCGAGCAGCGTGATGTAGTTGAAGACTGCATCCGGCAGGTAGCCCTTGGCGCGATAGTCGAGGATGTTCACGTCGGCTTCGCGCTTGCTGAGCTTCTTGCCACCCTTGCCGAGGATCAGCGGGATGTGCGCGTAGAGCGGGGCCACAGCGCCGAGCGCCTCGAACATCACGGCCTGCTTGAAGCCGTTCATCAGGTGCTCCTCGCCACGGACGACGTGGGTGATCCCCATCTCGAGGTCGTCGACGACGCACGCGAAGTTGTAGGTGGGCATCCCGTCCGGCCGCACCATCACCCAGTCATCGAGCTCCGCGAGGTTGACGCGCACGTCGCCCTTGCAGAGATCGGGCAGCGTCCACTCCTGGTCGAGCGGCATCCGGAATCGCAGTGAGCCCGGCCCCCGCTCGGCGCGGAGCGCCGAGCGCTCGTCGTCCGTCAGGTCGCGGTGCCGGCGGTCGTACATCGGGCGCTTGCCCTCGGCCTGGAGCCGCTGGCGCCCCTCTTCGACTTCGTCGGGCGTGGCGAAGCACTCGTAGGCGAAGCCAGCGGCCACGAGGCGTTCGGCGTAGCTCCGGTAGAGGTCGAGCCGCTCCGTCTGGAGGTAAGGACCGTGGTCGCCGCCGACGTCCGGCCCCTCGTCCCACTGGATGCCGAGCCAGCGCAGGCCCTCGAGGATGATCCGCAGCGACTCGTCCGTCGAGCGCGCGCGGTCGGTGTCCTCGATCCGCAGCAGGAAGTCCCCGCCGAGCGCGCGCGCCGCGGCCCAGTTGTAGAGGGCTGTCCGGGCACCACCGAGGTGGAGCGGACCGGTCGGAGAGGGGGCGAAGCGAAGACGCGGGCGTGAGGTCATGGCGGGCGCAACGCCGCGTGTCCGCGCGGCGTACGAAGCCCGCCGTTATAGCCCTGTCGCACCCCGGTTCGAGACCGGGGTCCGCCCGCCTCAGCGGCAGACGAGGTTCAGACCGTTGGTCGAACCGAGGGCGCCACCGCGACCGAGTCCGACCGTCACGGCCTGGAAGTCGATGTTCATCGGCTGTGCCGGGACGCGGAAGGTCAGCGACGCGTCTCCGTTGGCGTCGGTCAGGAACGGCAGCATGGCCTGCGTGCCACCGAGATCCATGACGAGGCTGCAGGCGCTGCCGGGCAGCGGCTGCGGCGCGGCCGCGGGAGCGCCTGCGATGAGGACGCCGAAGCCCTGCTGCGCGGCTCCGGACACGTCGAGCGTCAGCGCGAGAAGTCGACCCGCGGCGGCGTCCGAACCGGCGAGGGAACCCGAGCACGCCCGACTCGTCGACGACCACGTGCAGGTGACGCCCCCGCCGCCTCCGGCGTCCGGGGTGAACGAAACCGCGAGGCTGCCCTGGTAGAGAGCGCGCGCAACGCCCGTGACGCTCGCACTGGCGTTCGTCGCGATCACGACGCGCACCCCGCGCGCTCCGGCCGTCACCGCGAACTGCTGCTGGTCCGGCGTGCCGGCCACCCCCCGCCAGTCCGGCCGCCCGTCGCCATCGAGATCGACCGACCCGCTCAGGGATGCGCCCGCCGACGCCTGCCCATCCCAGACGATGCGCACGGTGCCCGTCGAGCCCGCTGCCACCGGCACGAGCATCGCGATCGCGTGAGGACCCTGGGTGGGACGCGTCGTTCCCGGCGCGTCCGAGGACGTGCCGGCGCTCGACGTCGACGTCGACGCCGCGCCACCCGCGGCGCC
>JBEAPQ010000115.1:0-13736 GCA_041164325.1 Planctomycetota bacterium
CCGCGGCTCGCCGGCGATGAGTCGGGCGTGCGCTCGTTCTGGGAGCACAAGTACACGTTCTGGACCGGGCTGATCGGTGGGCTGTTCCTGCAGCTCTCGTACTTCGGCTGCGACCAGAGCCAGGTGCAGCGCATCCTGACCAACCCGAGCGCCAACGACAGCCGGAAGGCGCTGCTGATGTCGGCCTTCGCGAAGGTGCCGATGCAGCTCGTCGTGCTGGCGATCGGCGTGCTGCTGTGGCTGTCCCACGGCCTGCACGGTGAGCCGATGCTCTACCGGCCCGACGACCGCGCGCGTGCCGAGGCGAGCGCCGACCGCGGTGCCCTCGAGGCGCTCGAACAGCGCTTCGACGCGGCGCAGTCCGCGCGGCGCGATGCGATGCTCGAGATCGCCGGCGCGGGTGACGCGGCGAGCCGCGAGCTGGTCCTCCGCTACCAGGGCGCGGTGGACGCGGCCTTCGCAGTCCGCACCGAGGCGGCGGCCACCTACAGCGCGCGCGGCAAGCGCGAGGACACGAACTTCGTGTTCCCGCAGTGGATCCTCGCGACGCTGCCCGGACCGCTGCTCGGCCTGATCGTCGCGGCGATCTTCGCAGCGGCGATGTCGAGCGTGGACTCGGTGCTCA
Organism: Planctomycetota bacterium; assembly: GCA_041164325.1. Taxonomy (GTDB): domain Bacteria; phylum Planctomycetota; class UBA1135; order UBA1135; family UBA2386; genus JAQCBR01. Next base: position 626 of record JBEAPQ010000115.1, read on the forward strand.
ACTCGCTGTCCGCGGCAACCGTCGTCGACTTCTACCTGCCGTACGTGCGGCCCGGGGCATCGCAGCGCGAGTCCGTCCGTGCAGGCCGCGTGACGACCATGCTCTGGGGCGTGGTCGCGACGTGGACCGCGCTCGTGATGATCTCGGGCAGCTCGATCATCGAGCAGGTCAATCGCGTCGGGTCCTACTTCTACGGGTCGCTGCTCGGCGTGTTCGTCCTCGGACTGTTCTTCCCGAGGGTGCGCGGCTGGGCCGGGTTCTTCGGTCTCTGCGGAGGCATGGTCAGCGTGCTGATCGTCGATGCGACGCTGCGGGTCGAGTACCTCTGGTACAACGTCGTCGGCGTCGTCGGCGTGTTGGTCACAGCGCTGCCGTTCGCGCTGTGGGGCCGTCGCTCTTCGCTCAGCGGACCGTCGTCACCGGCACAGCCTGGCTGACCGCGCGGACGCCCGCCGCGTCGAGCGTGAGCGCCGCGTGGTGGAACGTCCAGCCCGCCAAGCTCGTCGGCAGCCCGGGCGGCAGGGTCACGCGAGACGTGGCTTCGCCGAGGGGACCGAGTGATCCGACCTGCGGCGTCGCCAGCGAAACTCCGCTGAGCATCGACAGCGTGTAGGCATCCAGGTTGATCGGCACGTGCAGGGAGCCGAGCTGCGTGCCGGGGAGGACGCCGCTCCACGTCCCGAGCATGACGAACGTGTGCCCGGCGGCCGCGGGCCCGAAGTCGAGCTGGAGGCTCTGGGAACCGCCGGTCGGGAGCGGCACGCGAAAACGATCGGCCCGCAGCGATCGGCTCGCGACCGAGTAGACGAAGACCTGTGGTGTGAGCCCGGACCGCTCGCCGAACGGAGCGGCCACCGCCACGTCCTCGACGCCGTCCGCATCGATGTCGCCGACCCGCTGCACGCGCGCCGCGAAGCCCAGCGCATTCCAGTTGCGCTCGGTCCACGTCGACTGGATCGTCGCGCCGGATACGAAGTCGAGCTGCTGGCCGCCGAACTCGACGCCGACCGCGAAGTCGTCGTGACCGTCGGCATCGATGTCGCCGAGGGGTGCCAGATCGTCGGGGGCGTAGGCAGGCGTGAAGGACGGCCCGTACTGGCGAACGCCCGGGGACAGGCCGTGCACACGGAGCCCCGAGTGCCAGCCGAACGCGGCGAAGTCGTCGCGTCCGTCGCCGTTCACGTCACCGACCATTCGGACCTGCTGTCCGTAGTAGTCGTGGAGCGCGCTGCCCGTGATCGAGGCGACCACCCGCAGGTTCTGCCCCGACAGGATCTGGACCGTGCCGACGTTGGAGCCGCCAGGGCTCGCCGTGATGTCGGCCATCAGCAGGTCTGCGTGCCCGTCCCCGTCGACGTTGCCCCCGCTGACGACCTGCTTCGCCCGCGTCGAGCGTTGGTCGTGGAGAACCGAGAGGTTGGCGCCGGAGAAGGCCCGCCACCGCAGCGGGGGGCGCGGTCGCGTCCGATCTTGGTTGGTGACGAGGAAGTCGCCGAGCCCGTCACCGTCGAGGTCGCCGGCGGCTTCGACCGTTCCGCCGAGTTCGTCCGCCGCCTGCTGCGCGGGCAGGCTTGCGAGGACGGGGCCCCGGCCGGAGATCAGCAGCGCGCGACCCTGCCCCTGGTTCCAGTCGGGCTCGCCGACGAGGAAGTCGGGGGCGCCGTCGCCGTCCACGTCGCCGACGCCGGCGACGCTGGTTCCGAATCGCGAACCGGCGGACGGGCTCGGACTGGTCCACACGGCGAGCACGAGACCCGTCCGTCCCGAGACCACGCGGACCGTCCCGACCGCGGGATTCGGGGCGCGGTGATCGCTCGGCGATCCGATCAGCAGGTCGTCGTGGCCGTCCCCATCGAGGTCGCCGAGCTGTCCGAGGCCGATGCCGAAGGCGCCGGTGACCGTCGCGCCCGGCAGGGGCTCGCCGGGAACGGAAAGGACGAGGCTCTGGGCGCCCGCGTTCGCGGCGAGCGCGAGCAGGCCAGCGATGCGTGCGGTCTTCATGTGGCGACTCCGTGCGCGTCGACGTGCGGGAACGGAACGCAGCGGGACCCGCGAGATTACCGGGCGACCGGTCTGCCGTACGGAGGCTGTGACCAAGTCAGCCCACAGTCTGCGAGTTGGCTCGCTCGGCAGCCGCTCCGCGGACGCGGGAGGGCCCGTGACTCCATGAAGTCACAGGTTCCTACTTCTGGCAGTGGAGGCAGAAGAACGTCGATCTCTGCCCCAGGACCATCGTCTGGATCGGTGCGCCGCAATCGAGGCAGGGCTCGCCGTCGCGTCCGTAGACGCGGAGCTCGCGCTGGAAGTAGCCCGTGTCCTCGCTGACCCCGACGTAGTCCCGCAGGGTCGTGCCTCCAGCCTGGATCGCGGCCTCGAGCACGCCCTGGATGGCGGCGACGAGGCGCTCGCAGTCGGAACGGCGCAGGCGGCCGGCCGCCCGGGTCGGTCGCACTGCGGCGTGGAAGCATGCTTCTGACGCGTAGATGTTGCCGACGCCGACCACGATCTTCGCGTCCATCAGGAACACCTTGGTTGCGACCGTTCGGCCACGACTCCGGGCGTAGAGGTAATCGGCTGAGAATCCGTCTCCGAACGGTTCGGGACCCAGGTGGGTGAGGAGGGGGTGGTCGCCGAGGTCTTGCTCGTCACAGAGGTCGAGCGCCCCGAAGCGCCGCGGGTCGACGTAGCGCAGCAAGCGGTCGCCGAACGTCATGCGCCAGTGCTCGTGTGGGCGCCACGAAGGCTCCTCGTGCACGTCCTCGTCGAGGAACAGCCGACCACTCATGCCGAGGTGGATCAGCAGGTGAGGACGCTCCGGGCCGGAGAACCGGACGAGCACATACTTCGAACGGCGGGAGACGTCCTCGACGTCGCGGCCCGCCAGGCTGCGGATCGCGTCGCACGGCATCGGCCACCGCAGGTCCTCGCGGCGGAACACGGCTCCGTCGAGCCTGCGCCCGACGAGCCGCGGCTCGAGCCCGCGCCGCACGGTCTCGACCTCGGGCAGTTCCGGCATGGAACCTCAGCCCAGGTCGGCCAGCGTGGCGTCGAGGCTCTGCAGCTGCCGCGTGAGGTCGGTGAGCCGGGCCTTCTCGCGCTCGACGACGTCGGCGGGCGCCTTGGCGAGGAAGCCCTCGTTGCCGAGCTTGCCTTCGATCCCACGGATCTGGCCGGCGAGCTTCTCGCGTTGCTTCGACAGCTTGGCGCGCTCGACGTCGAGGTCGACGACGCCGAGCACGAAGACCTCGGCGTCGCGGACCAGTGCCGTCGCGGCGTCCTTCGGCTTCTGGTAGCTGGCTGCGATCGTCACCTCGGACGCGCCGCCCATGTGGGCGACCAGTGCCTGCGTCGCCGAGAGCGCCTCCGCGGTGGCGCCGGCCGCGACGACGACGATCGGGACACGTGCACTGGGGACGACCTGATAGGACGCGCGGACCTCACGGACAGCGCCGACGACGTCCTGGCAGAGCGTCACCTGGGCCTCGATGGCAGGCGCGCGCAGGTCGTCGCGCGCGGCGGGCCAGGCTGCGTGCACGAGCAGTCCGTCGGTCGCTGCCAGCGGCGCCTCGATGCCGCGGGTGGGGGCGAGTTCGCCGAGCCGGGCCCACAGTTCCTCGGAGAGGAAGGGCACGAACGGGTGCAGCAGACGGAGCACCTGGTCGAGCGTGTAGGCGAGGACCTGCGGCGCGGTCGTGTCGCCGGCCTTGATCCTCGGCTTGATCCACTCGAGGTACCAGTCGCAGAGCTCGTTCCAGAAGAAGTCGCGCGCGGCGGTCACTGCGACCGACGCGTTGTACTGACCCAGTCCGGCATCGACGCGGCGGACCGCGTCGTCGAGTCGGGCCAGGATCCAACGGTCCTCGATCGGCAGGGAGGCGACGTCCAGCGGGGTGAACGTGGCGCCCTCGAGGTTGAGGAACGCGAAGCGTGCGGCGTTCCACAGCTTGTTGCAGAAGTTGCGGCCGACTTCGAAGCGGTCGGACGTGGCGCGTGCGGGCGGCACGCCTTCCTTCTCCATCATGCCGACCATGTCGAAGACCTTGTCGGTCGTCGGGTCGACGTAGGTGCCCTTGTAGGGGCCCGGCTTGCAGCGGGCGAGGTCGATGCGCGACCCGTCGAACGGTGAGATGACCTGGACGGGCAGCCGGATGTCCTGCGTGCCGGTCTGCATCTCGCACAGCACGTAGCGCATCGCGTCGGCGCCGTACTCGGCGATGACGTCGAGCGGGTCGACGCCGTTGCCCTTCGACTTGGACATCCGCTCGCCCTTCCCGTCCATGATCGTTGCATGGAGGAAGACGTCGGTGAACGGCACGTCGCCGAGGTTGTAGAGCCCCGTCAGGACCATGCGCGCGACCCAGAGCGTGATGATGTCGCGGCCGGTGACGAGGCAGGAGCCGGGGTAGTAGTAGGACAGGGAGTCCGGCTGGCCCTCGACGCCGCCGAGTCGGGTCTGTCCTTCCTCGACGTTTGCGGTGGAAGGATCGGGCCACCCCAGCGTGCTGTGCGGCCAGAGTGCCGAGCTGAACCACGTGTCGAGGACGTCCTCCTCGCGGATGAGTCCGGCGGCGCGCAGGATCGGATCGATCATGCGCTCGCGCTCCTCGTCACGGATGCAGAGCAGGACCTGCATCGTCTCGGTGCGCGGGTCGTCCGCCTTGGCGAGTGCGATCGCGTCCACCGGGCGGACCTGCTCGCCGTCGGGCAGCACGATCCAGGCCGTCATGCCCTCCTGCGGTGCCGCGACCATGCCCTCGAGGTCGAGGAGCTGCTTCTTGCTGAAAGAACCCTTGTAGACGGGGATCCGGTGACCCCACCACAGCTGGCGACTGATGCACCAGTCGCGCTTCTCGACGAGCCACTGGTGGTAGATGCGGTGGTAGCGGTCCTGGTCGGGCCAGAAGCGCACCTGCCGCCCGGTCGGTGAGCGCCACGCCGGGTCGGCCGCGTCGAGGGCTGCCTGGGCGAGCCCTGCGCTCCGGAACTCGTGCGGGGTGCCGCGGCCGCAGACGATGCGCCCGGCACGTCGCCCATCCGCACGAACCACTGCTTCGACACGTAGGGTTCGACGATCGTCTTGCTGCGATCCGAGTGGTCGATCTCGATCGAGCGGTCCTCGACCGACGCCAGGAGGCCGAGCGCGTCGAGGTCCGCAACGATCCTCTGGCGGGCCACGAACCGGTCGAGTCCGGCGTAAGCGCCGCCGTTCTCGTGGATCGTCCCGTCGGGGTTCAGGATGTTGATCAGGCCGATCTCGTCGCGGTGCCGCGTCCAGACGTCGTAGTCGTTCGGGTCGTGCGCTGGCGTGATCTTCACGCACCCAGAGCCGAGCTCCGGCTTGGCCCAAGTGTCCAGGATGATCGGGATCTCGCGATCCAGCAGCGGCAGGCGGACCTTGCGTCCTGCGCGCGCCATCGCGGCGACCTGCTCGAGCTGGGCCAGGTGCGTCACCTTGCGCTCGACCAGCGCTTCGATCTCGGCCTCGACGGCGGCCTTCTCCTTGGCGGGGGCACGCGCGAGCTTGTCGCGCGCCTTGTCGAGGGCCGCGTCGAGTGCGGCACCCGGGTCGGGGTGGCAGGCGACGGCCGTGTCGCCGAGCATCGTCTCGGGGCGCGTCGTGGCGACGAGGATGTGGTCCGGCTCACCGGGCGCGGGGTCGACGACCGGGTAGCGCAGGTGCCAGAAGTGTCCCTCGACGGTCGCCTTGTAGAGCTCGTCGTCGGCGACGGCCGTGTGCAGCGCGCAGTCCCAGTTGACGAGTCGCGCGCCCTGGTAGATCAGGCCCTCGTCGAACATCCGGAAGAACGTGTGCCGCACGGCGCGCGCACAGACTGCGTCCATCGTGAAGCGCTGGCGGTCCCAGTCGCACGAGCAGCCCATCGACTGCTGCTGGTTGACGATGCGCTGCTGGTACTGGTCCTTCCACGCCCAGATCCGGCGGACGAGATCCTCGCGGCCGACGTCGTGGCGTGTCTTGCCCTCGAGCTCGAAGAGCCGTGTCTCGACGACCTGCTGCGTGGCGATACCTGCATGGTCGGTGCCCGCCTGCCACAGCGTGTTGGCGCCGCGCATCCGGTTCCACCGCGTCAGCATGTCCTGCATGACGTTGTCCATCGCGTGCCCCATGTGCAGCGCGCCGGTGACGTTCGGCAGCGGCATCATCACGACGTAGCGATCCTTGCGATCGTCCGGCGTGGCGGCGAAGGCCTTCGACGACAGCCAACGCTCGGTGATGGCGGGTTCGATCGTCGCGGGGTCGTACTGCTTCTGGAGCTCGGTCATGGCGGAAGTCCGGTGGATGCCCGGATTTGCGAGCCGAGGATGGTAGCGGTGCCCAGAGGGGCCTGCCAGCGCGCCGCGGGCCGGCCGCGTGAAGGCGGCGTCACCCGTCGAGCAGTCGCCGCGCGAACGCCGCCAGTTCGGCCCCGGCGAGTGCGTTGCCGCGTCGGTTCCAGTGCGTGTCCTGCACGTGGTAGAGGTGGCGGGACCCGTCGGCCCCGGGCGCGAAGGCCCGGAATGTGGGAAGGAGGTCGAGAGCGGGGATTCCCTGCGCCGCGAGCCATGCGCCGATCCGGGCCTGGGGGAGATCCCGCTCCAGGTCGCTCGCGTCGAGGGCTGCCCACACGGCGTCCTCGACCTGGAACTCATCGGGGATCAGCACGACGCCGAACGGAATGCCATCCGCCGAAGCGCGGATCGCCTGGAGCGCGCGGAACAGCGGTTCGTAGCGCTCGGGCGCACGTGGGTCGCACGCGAAGCATGCGCGCCGCTTCTCGACCTCGAGGAAGGTCGTGCGCGACAGCGTCGGGCGTTCGAGGTCGGGATCGTCGAGCCAGGGGAAGCGGGCGAGGCTCTCGCGTCGGTCGGCGACGGGCTCCGCACCCTCGCCTTGGATCGACGCCATCGGCTGTTGTCCTTGGCTGCGTTCCCGCTCCGCGCCGACGCGCACGAGTCGCTCGGTCAACGTGACGAGCCGCAGGGATCGGCGGTCGAGCAAGGACCGCAGGAAGGGCCAGGCTGGATCGAACCGCGAAGCCTCTTCGATGTCGTTGCCCACGAAGAGCGCGACGAGCAGCAGGTCCGGTTCGTCTGCTCGGAGCTCGTCGCGGATCAGCGCGTCGTACTCGGCGGGGCCCGCGGCGATCACGGCGGCGCTGTAGAACTCCGTGCCCGGCAGATGCCCTTCGGCCACCGTCGTGTAGTGGAACGGCTGCGGCACCACGCCGACTCCGAAGGAGTCCCCGACCACCGTCACCAGGCGAGCGTCTCGGGCGCGCTGCAGGTGGTCGGCGAATCCCCGCGCGTCGCAGCGGAAGCCGAGGTGGATCTCGCCCGGCGCCTTGCGGTACGTCGCCAGCACGGAGGACGTGGACCCGGACGTCGCGAGCAGCGGGTGCGGAACGAGCCACGACAGGCCACGAAGACCGAGCTCCAGCCCGAACAGCGTGACCGCAAGGATGGTTCCGACCTTGCCGATGACGGCGCCCGCGCGACCCGTCCAGGGGGCGACGACGTAGCCGATCGCGAACACCCCCGAAGCGCAGCCCGCATACATGAGGAGCCAGAGCGCCTTGAACGGTTGCAGCCAGAGGAACCAGGGCGCCAAGCCGAGCAACGCGAACGTTGCGATGCCGCGCGCGAGTCCCTTGCCGGTCGGGCAGGGCCTGTGTCGGCGGCGCGGCGACGCGGCGAAGGCGGCCAGGAGCACGCTCCCCGAGAGACCGGCCACCAGCGCGCCGAACGCTTCGTCCGACCAGAACATCATCGACCACGGCATGCTGGCCGCGACCCACAGCGCGCACGCGCTGACGCCCGCGCCGCCGAGCAGCAGGGCCCGAGCGAATGGGGGAGGGGGCCGTCGCTCCGTCGATCCCGACACGTCCATGCGCCGAAGGAGCGGGCTCTTCGTCAGAAGGGCTTCGCCAGCGCGAGCCAGGCGGCAACGACCGCGAGGCCGGCCGCGAGGAGCCAGCCGATCGCGCTCGGCAACCAGCCCTTGCGGACGGCGACCGGCAGCATGCCGATGAACAGCCAGATGCCGATCTTCGCGTGGGTCCAGCCCGGCCAGCCGATCCCGGACTTGTGGATCATGCCGACGCCGGCGATCAGCAACGCCAACATGCCGATCCCGTGCAGCATGCCGCCCATCTTGCGCGCGCGTTCGACTTCGCGGCCCGCGCCGAGGATCGCGCCGAGTCCGAGCATCACGAACACGAGTCCGAGGATGTGGATGATCTTGTAGGTGTTGTAGTCCATGGCGTTCTGGGGGCGGGTCGCTCTCCCGAGCGCGAGATCGTGCCGGACGGCCCGCCCTCCGGACAGGGACAACTTGCAATCAGCGGCAGCGGATCAGGCGGTCGCGCGGGAGTCTCTCCCGATCGAGGACCGGCTCGACGTCCGCCAGGAAGCGATGGCCGTCCACGTAGTAGCCGGCCGTCGGCCGCAGGCCAGGCACACGGGCAGCGAACCACCGGTTGAGAACGGACATCATCGCCTCCCGGGTGTACTTGGCGAAGCAGCTCGCCAGCGCCGTCGGAAACGCGTGCTCCTCACCGCGGCTGACGAAGGTCAGCCGGACTTCGGTGTCTCCGCGTCGCATCCGGTAGACGGATCCCGACTCGCGTTCGGACTCGGTGTCGATCCGCGCGTCCGTGAAGACCTCGCGGAGCACTCCGCGGTAGCGGACCCGTCCTCCGCAGCGGTCGGCGACGACGTGGGCGCCGTCGGGTGCGTGCTGGAGGAGGTCCCGGAGCACGCTCGTGTAGGCATGGAAGTGTGTCTCGCTCTTGTTGTCGGTGGCCGCGATCGACGCGTTGAACGCGGCGACGTCGAGCGGGGTGACCGCGACGTGCGCGATGCGGATTCCGGTCGACGCGAGGGCCTTCGCCAGCAGGTGGGCCCGGAGCTCGATCTCGTGGCTCGGGTTCGCGAGCGGAAGTTCGGCGTCGATGTGCTCGTACCACGGGCACTCCGCCAGGATCGACGGGTCGTGTCCGGCCGCACGGAGGAACTGCCCGAGCGTGGTGGGCACCCGACCCTGCCAAGCGCCGAGGAAGGCGAGCACGGTTCGTTCGAGGCGGGCGAGCGCATGCTTGCCCTGGTGCACCTTCTTGCTGTCCGCGACCTGGACCTGCTGGGGCCCCGGGCGGCGCCTCGCGACGACGGCATCGAGTGCATCCCACGGGTCGGTGCCTGCGGGCCCCTCGAGCGCGACCCCGGCGACGACGAGCGGGCCGAGGATCGGTCCGAGACCCGCCTCGTCGAGGCCGCAGAGGCACCGGATCTCAGCGGTTTCGGGCACGGTCTTCGGTCGTCTCGGGGGAGGAGGTGCGCAGTGTCGCGTTCCCGGACGGTCCGGGCTCAGGTCGGCGGCGCTGCCTGCCGATCACAGAGGTCGGGCCACAGGCCCTGCGAGACCGGAGCACCCCATGCAGATCCTCGTCATCGAGACCGATCCCCTGATCCGAGACCAGGTCAAGGTCGGGCTCCAGCAGTTCGCCGCGTTCTCGGTGACCTGCGGCGAAGGATACGCAGGCATCAATCTGATCCGCCAGCGGGACTTCGATGCCGTGTTCCTGGCCGTTCCCGAGGAGCCGCGCGAGGCGCGGCGGATGATCGAGCACCTGCGCGGGATCCGTCCCAAGCTCGACCTGATCGTCCTCGCGTCGGAGCGTGTGGCGCGGGACCTCGCCAGCGACAAGCAGCGGCTCGGCATCTGGTCGATCCACACGACTCCCATCGAGGTCATCGACTTCTTCCGGCTGCTCAGCCGCGTCAAGGAGCGGCTCGGCGACGGCGCTTCGGTGGAAGCCGCGCCCGAGGCGGGAAGCCGCCGGGCCCAGCGCAGCACGGCGTCGTGAGCGACGCGGTCGTCGCGATCGTCGTCCGAACACGCTAGGCTCGCCCGGGTGTCCGGTCGGCGGGACAGCCTGTTCTTCGAGTCCCGGTATCGGAAGCTCGTCCGCGATCTGCCGCAGACGATCTTCTGGTGCCCGACGTGCAAGGGGTCGCGGAAGCACCGCGTCGGCTGCGAGACCTGCGAAGGGCTCGGCAAGCTGTCGGAGGACTCGGTCCAGGAGCTGGTGGCCCGGCGCATCCTGCCGGCATTCCGCGCGCGGCGCGGCAAGTTCCACGGTGCTGGCCGCGAGGACATCGACGTGCGGATGCTCGGTCGCGGTCGTCCCTTCGTGTTCGAGATCGAAGGTCCGCGGTACCGGGAGGCCGACCTCGAGGACGTGTGGCGCCGGATCCAGGATCAGGAGGCTGGCAGGATCGAGATCGAGCCGTTCCGACCCGTCGGGCGCGAACGTGTCGCGGCTCTGAAGGAAGGACGCTTCTGGAAGCGCTACCGCGTCGGCGTCGCCTGTGACGGCGCGTTCGATGCCGGGTGCGCGTCGTCGCTCGCCGGGACGTCCTGGACCCTCGCCCAGCGAACGCCCGCGCGCGTGGCGCATCGGCGGGCCGACCTCGTGCGCGCGCGGCAGGTGCGACTGCTCGCCGTGCGCGTGCCTGCGCCAGAGGGGGACTTCCCGCTCGAGGTCGATGTCGACACGGCGCACGGCACTTACGTCAAGGAGTGGGTGTCTGGCGACGAGGGGCGGACCGAGCCGTCGCTCGCGGCCCTGCTCGGCGTGCCCGCGACCTGCAGCCGCCTGGACGTCCTGGAGATCCTCGACGATCCGGACGCGATCAGCGCGGAGTCGTGAACGCGAAGAGCGCGCGATCGAAGCCCAGCAGGAATGGGCGACGGTTGGCGTGCGTCGCCGTGCCGTCCGGATCGAGAGCCTCGATGAGGATCGGGAACGACGTGTCGAGATCGAACGTCGTGGCGATCGCCAGCGCGAACAGCACGTGCTCCTGGTCCGCACCGTCCTCGAGCACATGGCGTGCAACCAGGACGTCGCGCAGGTTGATGGCTCCGTCCGCACCGCGACCGACGTCGGGCACTTCGGCGGTCAGATAGCCGCCTCCTGTGAAGATCGTCACGCGGAACCGCGCTGCGCGGACCCCGCGCGTGTGGATCGTGGCTTCGAACTTGCCCTCGTTCAGCGCACCGAGTTGCTCGGTCGGGAGGTGTGTCGGGCCTTCCAGCAGCAGGTCTGCGACCTCTGCAGGAGGGAGCATCGCACGCGCGTCGGCGCCGTCGAACCGGAGGGTCGGCGCGCGGAACGGAAGGCCCGTCGACGTGCCGTAGGGGATCGTGCGCGCGTCGGCCCGCGTGGTCAGTGGGCGCAGCGCGAGCACGCGGCGCGCGTCGCGATCGACGAACGGGGGCTGGAGCAGGCGGTCGACACCGAGGTGGAACTCGACGACCGTGCGGCGCTCGTTCTGGCGGGGGAGTCCGGCGACGAAGATCGGTCCCGGCGGCAGGGTGTCGCGGTCCTCGAGCAGTGCCTGGTGGTGGGCCTTCACGTCGGCGTAGGCGGCAAACCAGTCGCGGTGCTGCTCGACGGTGGGGAGCGCGAAGACCGCGAGGCTCGCGAGCACGGGGATCGGACCACCCGCGGCGAGCAGCAGCGCGAGCGCTGCGAACGGGAAGTACGAGTACCGCAGCGACTCGACCCCCTGCTGCGTCCAGAACGGGAAGGCCGGCAGCGCGAGGACCCCGTAGGCGACCACACAGCCGGCCAGCACGCGGAAGCGTCGCCGGTGGATGAGCTGCCCGACCGCGAGAAGCGCGGGCACGTAGCCGAGCAGCTCGACGTAGGTCGGGATCGCTGCGACGCTCCCTCCGAGTCGACGCAGCGGATTCAGCAGGGTCAGCGTCGTGCTGCCGAGCCCCATCAGCTGCCCCGGGAGATCCTGCGTCGCCGCCGCGTCGTAGCCGCCGATCCGCCCGAACAGCAGGTGCCGGACGCCGAGGTAGGCCGCGACGAGCACGAACGCCGGCCAGGTCTGGACGACACCCCGGACGCGCTGCCCCTGGCGACCGAGCGTCAGCGCGAGCATCACGAACAGGACCGGGGCGATCACCGCGTGTTCCTTCGTGCAGAGTGCGGCCAGCAGCGCCAGCAGGGCGAGTCCGCGGCCCCGTCCCTGACGGCGGACGGCGCGGACCTGGAGCAGGCAAGCCAGCGCGAGCCAGACGACGGTGTGCGAGTCGACCCGGCCTGCCGCCCAGAAGATGGCGCCTGCGTGGGACGGGGAGAGTCCCCAGGCCAGTCCTGCGAGCCAGCCGCGCATCGGGCCCAGCAGTCGTGCAGCGATCGCGCCGAGCAGGACCGCGCCGATGGCGTGGGTCACGGCGTTGCCGATGTGGCTCAACGCCGGGTTCGGGCCGCCTGCCAGCGCCTGCTCGAACCAGAAGCTGACGGTGACGAGCGGGCGGTAGAACCAGACCACCCCTTCGAGCCCGTACTGGTTGCCGGCGAAGTCGGAGAACGCGCGCCCCGCATCGGACGCGTAGGCAACCGCGACGAAGTCGTCGCTCTGCCAGTAGGGGTGGAGCGGGAAGCAGGCGACCAGGACGATCGCGAACAGCCCCCAGCCCAGCGGGAGTGGGCCCCCGGCGTCGTGAGCCCGTGCGCCGACCATCAGGGGGCGCCGTCGAGCGCTGGCTCGGAGACCAGGGTGCCGGGAGCCGTCGGGCTACGTCCCACGCGTGCGACCCTCGTCACAGCAGGACGCCGATCAGCTCCATCTCCAGGACCATCTTGCCGTCGCAGAAGGCCTGGGCCGGATACTTGGCGAGTCGGTTACCGCTCCGGCGGCCGCGCGCAGACACGAAGTAGACGCGGCTGTTCGGCAGGACCTGGCCGCGGTAGCGGACGCTGTCGAGGCCGCCGAGGCCGATGAAGCGCTCGGGGCCCCAGCCCTCGGTCTTCTTCATCAGGATGCTCGCCGCCTGGGCGGCTCCCTCGGCGAGGAGCACGCCCGGCATCAGCGGTCGTCCTGGGATGTGCCCGCGGGCCCACCACGGGTTCTCGTCCCAGTCCTTGTAGGTGACGATCTCGCCCTTCTCGGTGTCGAGGTGGCACACGCCGTCGACCAGCTGGAACTCGTGGCGATGCGGGAGCATCACCCGGATCTCCTCCTCGGAGAGGACGTCCTGGGTCAGGTCCAGGCTCGAAAGGTCGACCAAGGGCTGCGCCATGAGGGGCGAGAGGTTAGC
>JBEAPQ010000116.1:0-22675 GCA_041164325.1 Planctomycetota bacterium
GCCCGAGCCACGCCCGGGATCGCCCCCACTTGAAGACGAGCTGCTCGAGGACGCGAGCGTCCGAGTGCTGCGGCACGAAGGTCGGGCCGAGCAAGTCGAGCCGCATGTTCGTGATCTCCTCGGTCACGCTCGGGACGTTGACGAACCACCAACACCCGAACGGGACGAGGTTCGCGAACTTCCGCGCCGCGATGCACAGCGCGTGCTGTCCCTCGCGCGCGAGGAGCGTCACGTAGAAGCGCGTGCCGGGGTGATCGTTGGCGAGGCGCTCCAGCGACTCGACGTCGGTCGCACCGAGGCTGTCCCCCGCGAGCCGGAGCCGAGGAGCCACCTGCCGACGCACGCCGATCATCAGGGCGACGGGGCACCCGACCTCGGCCGCCGCGGGGATCACGGCGCGCACCAGCAGGTCGAGCCAGGGTTCCTGGCTGTCCGGGTAGCCGATCTGTGGAGGCAGGCTCACCGCCATGTAGCGCGCGTCCATCCGTCGATACCACTCGACGAGGTAGCGGCGCAGCGCGGTGATCGTGGCTTCGGTGCGCGCCTCGTCGACGTCGTAGCCGAGCGCGCGGAGCGCCGGCACGGCCCGCGGCCAGTCCATGATCGCGGAGTCGAGACGCAGTGCAGCGACGAAGCGCGGATCACGCTCGAAGCCTCTCTCCCAGAACGAACGTTCCTCGGCGTCCAGAGGGTCGTTCGTCATGCAGACCTCCCGCACCCCGGCCATGCCGAGCACGCGATCGACGTGTCCGCGCAGGTCCCGGGTGGACTCGTCGAAGAACGCGCGGGCGTCCCGGAGGTCCTCGGCGGACGGATCGAGGCCGAACGCTCGCAGCATCCCGACCACGCTCTTCCCGACCTCGGACAAGGGTGAGCGCTCGACGAACAACTCGCGCCAGACGAGGTCGGCGCGCTCCCGGATCGGCGCCGCCCAGAACACGTCGGGGTCGAGATCCGGCCGCGCCCGGAACAGCTCGGCGACGTGGTAGTGGTAGGTCAAGACCTCGTCGATCCCGACCAGGAGGAGCCCCTCCATGCCCGGGTCGAACAGGTGCGTGTGGACGTCTGCGATCGGGAGCTGGTCGAGCTCCCGCATGACGAGCTCGCGGACGGAACTCGACTGGGGGCTGGGATCGGAGGGCATGGGGTGAGCGCGCATCGGAACCGACGGTGGCATGGGGATCCACCCGTGGTCCGGGCCTCCCGACCGCTCGGGCGCGGGCGCGGTAGACTTCCCGTCGTGTCAGGATCGATCCACCGCTACGCGCTGCTGGCGCTCGTTGCCGCCGGAGGCCTCAAGGCCCAGGGATTCACGTCGCCCCGCGGCTTCGGCTCGGTGGAGGGCGATGCGCGTCACTTCGCGCTGTTCCACCCCGGCTACGAGCGCTTCATGCAGATCGACGCCTCGCAGACCGGAATCCCGGCGGCCGCGCTGCGTTCGATCGCCTTCCGTCGCGACGGGGACGTCGCGGCGTCCCTCGCGACGCCGCGGAGCGTCGATCTCACCGTCCGCATGGGGACCGCAGACCTCGCGAACGCGACCGGCGACTTCACGGCCGACTGGTCGGCCCCGCCGACGACGGTGTTCACGACGAAGACCATCCAGACACCGGACTGGAGCCGCCTCGCCGCCGCACGCCCTGCCCCGTTCGACCTCGTGATCCCGTTCGACGTGGCGTGGAGCTACGACGGCTCCGCACCGCTCGCGTTCGAACTACAGATGGAGAACACGACCGGGTTCCTGGGGCCGGAGGTCGACGCGGACTTCGGGGCACCCAACCCGTTCACGCAGGCAGTCGGCCAGGCCTTCGACTTCGGCTGCCTCGTCCGCGGCCAGTTCCTGGAAATGTCGCACACGCTCGACATCGAGAACTACGGCCCGAGCCACACGCCGTTCGGCATCCGGGTCGGCTTCTCGGTGGCACTGGCTCCGCGTCAGCAGGCGGCGGTCGTCAACATCGACTTCTCCGACCCCGCGCTGACCGTTCCGGGACTCTGCGCGCCGCTGCACGCGCTCCCGAACATCAGCCTGCCGCTCGGCGTCACCGACGCGCTCGGCACCGTGCCGCGCACCTGGTTCGAGCTCCCCTACTCGCTGCAGCTGGAGGGAATCCACCTGTTCACGCAGGCGCTGGTCCTCGATCCAGGGGTCTTCGGCATTCCTGCAGCCGTTTCCGAACGACGCGATGCGGTCGTGCCCGACGCCCCGCACAGCGCGCCGCCGAGCGCCTACACCTACGCAACCTCGGCCCAGGCGGCCCGGGGAACGCTCTGGCGCGACCGCGCCGTCATCGTGCACTTCGGGCAGTGAGTCGGACGGCGCGGACCGCGGGTGTCCGCGCGGTCTCAAGATCGATCGCCTCGGCGTGGCGTCAGCCGCCGATCTCCAGCTCGACCTCGATCGGCGCGGAACCGTCCACGACGTCGAAGCGCGCGACCGGCGCGGGGTCGTATCCGAACACTTCGACCTCGTAGGAGCCGGATCGATCGGGAGCGAAGCGCACCCGGCCATCCGCGTCGGTCCCCTGGATTCCGACGAGCTGTCCTTGCCACCGCACGGCGACGATGCGGACGCCGACCACGTCGGCACCTCCCTCGAGGATCCGAATCGTGACCTCGGGCGCCCGCTGCAACACGATCGGCAAGGGCTGCGCCGCAAACACGTCCTCGGGCACGCGGATCTCGCGCGACCCCACGAGATAGCCGTCTGCGTAGACCACCACCGACGACGCGCCCGGCGCGATGCCGCGCAGCCTGAACACGCCGTCCTGATCCGTCAGCGTGCGTCGGGCGAGCTCCTGCGAGAAGTCCGTCGCCTGCCCCAGGTGGGCGAAGGCCCCGGCGATCGGTTGGCCGTCGGGATCGACGACCCGTCCGCGGACCGCGAGCCCGGGCTCGAGACGAACCGTACCGAAGTCCAGGGACTCACTGCGGACGATCTCGACGATGCGCTCGAACGGTGCATACCCAGGCGCGACGAGCTGGATGCGGGAACGCCCCACCGGCACGCGGTCGTAGGAGAACCGACCGCCGACGAGGGGGAGCGTCATCCCCTGGATCTCGCGTTGGCGCCGTTCGTTCTCGTCCCAATCCTCGCGGACCTCGACGGGGATCACACGCAGCAGGATCTGCCCCGGCGGCCCGGCACCTTCGGAGAGAAGGCCCTCGATCCGACCTTCGATGCCTCCCTGCGCGACCCACGGGAGCCGCAGCAGGATCTCCTCCTCGTTGCCCGAAACCTGCTCACGCACGCTCGCCTGGAAGTCCGGCGTGAACACCTGGAGATCCACCTCGCCGTCGGGAACGTCCAGATCGAACAGACCGTTGGAGTCGGTCGTGCTGAACGAGACCCCACGACCGGAGACCAGCACGAGCGCGTCGGGAACCGGCACGCTGCGCGCGCCGACGACCGCCCCCCGCAGGCGGCGGCCCGCGGGGAAGTCCAGGTCGAAGTCCTCCCGCGTCTCGCCGGCGACCACCGTCACGATCTCGTTCGAGACCTGCAGCGGGAGCCCGGCGTAGCGCGCGAAGATCCGGTAGCGACCCGGGGCCACACGCAGCTCGTAGGCTCCGCTCTCGTCCGAGAACGTCGAGGCGAGCAGGTCGCGATCCCGCCCCACGAGGACGGCCGCCCCGACCAGCGGAGACGATCCGCGGCGGACGAAGCCCCGGATCAGGCCGGTCTCGACGAGCTGGATCGGATCGAGCGACCGGCGCGAACCGGGCTCCGGCGTCTCGACCGCGAGAGTCAGCGGCGCGTGTTCCGGATGTTCGACCGTCAGATCGATCGAGCCGACGGGCAGGCCCGAGAGTTCGAAAGCCCCGTCTTCGCCGGTCTGCGCCCGCCAACGCCCCGGATCGAGCGGCTGGAACCGGGCGCGGGGCGTCGACAGGATGGCGCCGGCGACCGGCGCCCCTGCCCCATCGATGACGGTGCCCTCGAGGACCGACGGCGCGGCGAGCACGACGTCGATCTCGGTCGCGTCGCCGTCTTCGACGACGGCGGTGATCACCCGGCCGGACGAGGCCTGGAAGATCCGCACGCCGCCCTCCACCTCGAGCGTCGCTGGACCCGCCGAGAAGCGGCCTTCGAAGCGCGCGACCCGATCGGCGCCGACGCGGGCGCGCCCGCGCTCCCCGCCGGCCGAGATGAGGACGAGCTCGGTGCCCTCGACGGCCTCGCCACCCGCGCGCACGAGGACCGAGGAGCGGCGCACCATCTCGATCCACTGCGCGTCTGCGGAGGCGCCGACCGTGATCGAGCGCGCGACCGCGGACATCTCCGGGTGTTCGACGACGAGCAGCGAGGGACCGAGCGGCGGATCCTGCAGCCGAAACCGCCCCTGTTCGTCGGTCATGGCCTCACTGGGCGCGCTGAGGCGGTTGTTCCAACCGAGCCCCGGATGGACGCGAACCGTCGCTCCGACGATCGGCTGGCCGCTCCCCGCGCGCACGACCTGTCCGACCAGCGGCGCCCACGGCTGGGGATCGACGGTGATACGAACCGGCTCTGGCGAGCCGATCGGCACGCCAGGGAGCATCGCCGGTCGGAACGGTGCGTGCCGCACCGTGATCCGCGCCGTGCCCGAGATGCTCGCGCCGACGTCGACGAACTCGAACCGACCTTCGTCGTCGGTCGTCGTCAGGAGGGCCGGCTCGGCCGACGACCTCCCCGGCTCGAGGGAGACGCGTGCACCGGCCAGCGGCGTGGGCGCATAGTTCAGCGTCACGATGCCGTGGACGCGGAAGCCCGGATCCAAGCGCACGATGTGCGTGTGCAGCGCGGGGTCTGCCGACAGGCGCGACGGCGCGAATCCGGGCGCACGGACCTCGAACACGAGGTCGCGCGCTTCGCGCACCGCGAACAGGAAGTCACCGTCCGCGCCGCTCAGCGCCTGACCGAGGACGCGCGTGTCCTGGTGCGGCCACGGACGAAGCTCTTCGGCCAGCACGACCTCCGCGCCGCCGATCGGACGGCCCTGCGCGTCGACGACCCGACCCGACCACCGCACCAGATCCTCCGCCGCCGCAGGCGCGGAAGCAGCCGCGGCCCGTTCGCCCGACGTGTCACGGCTGCCGTCCCGTGTCGTTGCTCCGTGCGTCGCCGACCCGGTCGGCAGTGTGGAGGCTGGATCGGCTTCCTGACCGCAACCCGCCAGCAGGAGTGCCAAGGCGAGGAACGAGCGTTTCCAGGCACTGCGGAGACTGGGAGTCGACGCGCGAGCTGATGGGTGCACACGAGCGTTCATGATCCTTCTCCCCCGGCAAAGCTCCGCGCCAGTGCTTCGAGGCGCGGAGCCTCGTCTCCCCCACCAGCGGCGGCCTCCTCGAGAATGGTCAGAAGCCGCGCGCGCATCGACGCGGGCTCCAGCGCGAGGCCGATCGCCTGCGCCCCATCGAACGCCGCGTAGGTCACGTCGCCGAGCGCCACGCGGCAGCGGAACCGCGCAAGGTAGGCATCCGCATCGTCGGCGGCCCGACTGACCCAGCCGGCCGCAGCAGCCAGCGCCGCTTCCGGGTCGCCGAGTGCCAGCCCGAGCTCGACCCGGATGGGCTCGACGGCTTCGCCGGCCGACTCCGCGATGCCGAGCACACGCTCGAGCCCGTCCCTGGATCGGCGCAAGAGCTCGGCCGGCGCGTCCAGCTGCGCGAGGAGATCCACCCCGCGGACGACCTGAGCCAGGCCGGCTTGCGTGTTCATCCGGGAGAGGATCGTCGGCACGAAGCCTTCCAGGACGTCGAACACGACCGCCCACGCCTGCAGCGGGGAACCCGGATCGACATCGTCGGCAAGGATCGCCCGCCCTTCGAGAAGCGCCGCGCGGAGCGCGGACGGGTCGGACAGGCTGTCGACGGCCCGCCGCGCCGAGGAAGCCAGCGCTCCTTCGATCGCACCCGCCCAGGAGGTTCCGTCCGGCGGCGTGCCTCGGCCGTCGCCCTCTTCGACGTCGAGCCAACGGAGCACGGTACGCCGCACGGACTTCGACAGCGTGAACGGCATCATGTTGGAGCTCTCGGGACGCCTCGGGGCCACCAGCGCCCGCAGCAGATCGAGGACCACCGCATCTCCACCCGGCGGTGCCTCGGCAAGAAGCCGGTCGCAGGTCGTCAGCAGAGGCTCGGGCCCATCCTCGACCTCCCAACGCACCAGAGCCGACAGCACCGCCGGGGCGAAGGAACCCGGGCGCACGAACGATGCCCGCAGGAGGTCGGCCGCCGCGCCGTCGGCATCGGACACCGACGCCGTCAGACAGGCCACGGCGCGGGCCAGGTAGAGGCGGTAGAGCCGCATCCACGTGACCGAATCGCGGTCGAGGAAGCCACGCGACTCGTCGGCGGCGATGGCGACGTCGAGCAATGCACGCGCGCGTCGGCCGCGCCCTTCGCGCAAGGCCTCCGTGGCCGCGGGAACAGGGTCGTCGAGGTAGGCCGCGCGGAGGTCCTGGCCCCGCGTGCGTCCGCTCGACTGCAGTTCGGCCTCGTCGAGCAGGTCGAGGACCATGGTGTCCGCCTCGACGCGCGGCGAAGGGACGCCGTAGAGCACGGTGAGCAGCCCGTCGGGTCCGTCCGGACGCCCCGGCTCCGTCTCGGCGCGAGAGATCGCGGACGCCAAGAGCGACTCGTAGCGGGCGGCGCGGATCGCCTCGTCCTCGTCGAGGACCTGCTGCCAGAGCACGAGGACCACCGCCAGCAGCATGACGGCGAGCGCGACGGTCGCGGACAGGAGGCGGTGCTTCCGCACGACCCGCCACGCACGCGAGGGCCACGAGCGACGCCGCACGAGGACGGGCTCGTCGTCCGCGATCCGCTGCAGGTCACGAGACAGCGCTTCACCGTCGGGATAGCGCTCCTTCGGCTCCTTCGACAGCAGCTTGTCGAGCACGATCTCCAGGTCCCGCGGCGCGTGCGGCAGCACGCGACGGAGCGGCAGCGGATCACGGTTGAGCAGGCCATCGAGCATGGCCTCGGCCGTGTCTCCGGTGATCGGCATGCGCCCCGTCACGCACTCGTAGAGCGTGACGGCGAGGCTGTAGAGGTCGCTCGCTGGCGTCAGGTCCTGTCCGCGCGCCTGTTCGGGCGACGCGTAGTGGAGCGTGCCGACGAAGGCCCCGACTTCCGACACGCTGAGCGACGCTTCGCCGACGACCTTGGACAGACCGAAGTCGGCGAGGCAGAGCGAGCCGTCGGGCTGCACCAGGATGTTCCCGGGCTTGACGTCGCGATGGAGGATGCCGCGGCGGTGCGCGTGGGCGAGCGCATCGGCGACCCCTGCGAAACGGCGCGCCGCCTCGCGCGGTTCCATCGCCGCTGCGCCGCGACGCCGCGCGTTGGCCACGTGACGGTCGAGGCTGACGCCCTCGACCCGCTCCATCGTGAAGTAGAGGTGGCCGGCCGCCTCGCCGAAGCCGAAGACCGGCAGGATGTGCTGGTGGTGCAGGTTGGCGTTCGCGCGCGCCTCGGTGCGGAACCGCTTCCGCATCCGAGGGTCCGCGGTGCGGCCCGGAGCCAGGACCTTCAGCGCGACGACCCGCTCCAGCGACTCCTGGTAGGCCTCGAAGACGGTGCCCATCCCGCCGCGGCCGAGGAGTCCGACGATGCGGTAGTCCCCGAGCCGTTCGGGGAGCTCATTGCCGACATCCCCGACGACCGAGTCGAGGAAGTCCAGCACGTTGATGCGGCCGAGCAGGTCGTCGGCCTGCTCGCCAGACTCGAGCCGCAGCGCGCGTCGGAGGTCCGGCGACGGGCGGAACCCATCGGCCAGGAGTTCGGCCATCCGAAGATCAGCTGCCGAGGCGTCCTCCCCGGCCGGGTTGCGGTCGGGGGATCGCATCAGAGCTGGAGTTCCTGACCGAGTCGCTTGATCGCCCGACTGAGGAGCAGGTGCACGGCGTTCTCGCTGCGCCCCATCCGCGCAGCGATCTCCTTGGCAGGCAGGCCCTCGATCTTGCTCAGGAGCACGACCTCCCGGTGGTCGTCCGACAGCTTGGTCAGCGCCTGCTCGAGCAGAGCCAACCGGTCCTTGCGGTCGGCCATCGTCGCGGGCCCGGTCCGGTGGTCGGCGACCGGGAAGTCAGTCTTCATCGCACGTTCGCGGCGGGGATCGCGCGCCGCCACGCCCACCTGGTCGCGCAGGATCCTCGCGATCTTGCGGCGCGCGAGCGTGACCAGCCACGCACCCGCGTTCGCCTCGTCGTCGAGCGTGTGCCACGAGTGGATTGCCTCGATCGCCACTTCCTGCAGCACGTCCTCCGGGTCCATCCGTGTGCGCAGGTCCGGCCCCATTCGGATGTAGATCACCGAGAGCAGACGCTCGCGGTAGCGCTCGAACGCGACCTCGGGAGACAGGGACATCGGGGATCGGAGCAGGGGAGGCGACCCGGGAGATCGGCCGGGCCCTGAACATACCGCGACGGCGGCCGCCGATCCCGGCAAGGCCGACTCCTACGCCGTCGCCGCCGCCGAATTCCCGGATTCCGGGCCGCTCAACGGCGCGGACCCTGCAACCCGTCGGGAAGCGCGCGGGGTCGCCCCTCCGCATCGACACAGGCCAGCGTGATCTGCCCGGTCGCGACGGGGGAGCCGTCGTCCGCACGCGTGATCCGGTGCCGCAGCGTGAAGGCGACGCGGCGCCGCGCGACCACGGCCGTGTCGATCAGCACCTCGTCCTCGTAGGTGACGGGACGGTGGTACTCGATGTCGACGCGGACCACGGGAAGGCGTAGGCCGCCGTCTTCCATCGCGCGGTAGCTCAGTCCCGAAGCGCGCATCCACTCGGTCCGGGTCTCCTCGAACCACGCGACGTAGCTGGAGTGGTGCGCGACCCCCATGCGATCCGTCTCGCCGTAGCGAACCCGGAGCCGGTGCACGAAGGGCTCCAGTTCGACTCGTTCCTCCTGGTCCATCGCTCTGCCCATCGTCTGGTCAGTCCCTCGCCGGGCCGCTCCGGGCCGGGAAGTAGGGCTCCTTCGGCCGCTTGTCGAGTTCGTCCCGGGCCATCCGCTGCGCAACGAGCTCCGGGGCCGTGCCTTCGGCGATCGACGTGTCGAGGATGCTGCCGACCCGCGCGCCGATCGCCTCGATGCGCGCGACGTCGGGTGGAGCTCCTTCGAGTTGACTCAGCGCGCCGTGGATCAACGCGCCGGCGTTGATCACGAAGTCCGGCGCATACAGAACCCCGCGCTGGAAGAGCACGGCGCCGTGCGCAGGCGAGGCGAGCACGTTGTTCGCCGCACCGGCGATCGCACGGACCTTGAGGTGCTCCAGGCTCAGGTCGTGGACGACTCCGCCGAGCGCACAGGGTGCCCAGATGTCCGCCGACACCGACAGCAAGAGCCCCGGTTCGACGACTTCGACGTCCAGCTCGCCCCGCACGCGCTCGACGCGCTCCCGGTCGAGGTCACAGACGGTGACGCGCGCACCGGCCCCGGCGAGCAGCTGCGCCAACCGGAACCCGACCGCGCCGAGGCCCTGGACCAGCACGTGCAGCCCGCGCACGCCGTCGAAGCCGAGTCGATCCCCCACCGCCCGCAGGCCCGCGAAAACCCCGACCGCCGTCGGCTCCGCCAGGTTGCCGATCTGGTCGGGACGGGCCACGCAATTCGTGCGACTCCCCACCTCTTCGAGGTCCGACGACTCGGTCCCGACGTCCGGCCCCGTGAAGAACCGGCCGTTCATCTGCTCGACGAAGTCTCCGATCCGCCGGTAGGCAGCGGTCCGATCGAGGCTCGGTGCGTCGATCAGCACGACCTTGGCGCCACCACCGGGGATCCCCGCGGCCGCACACTTCAGGGTCATGGCCTCGGCGAGCCGGAGCGCGTCGGCGAGAGCTGCACCCGGGTGCCGGTAGCGCCAGCGACGGATGCCGCCGAACGCCGGGCCGAGCCGGGTGTCGTGCACAGCGACGAACGCCAGCATGCCTGCCGCGTCATCGCGGAGGATCTGGATCTGCTCGAAGTCGTGTGCGGCGAGTTCGCCGATGTCCATGGAGCCACCCTAGCCGGGAATCGCGTGGAGACCATGCTGCGCGCCACCGCTTGTCGCAGGCCGGGAAACCCTGTGTGACCAAGACTTCCAGCCGCCCGGCAGGAGCGAGGGTCCGTGGTCGCACGCTCGGTGCGACGGACTCTCGACGACTGCCCCGGACTTGCGGGAAGATCCGACCGCCGGGCTGCGTCCGAGCCCGCACCTCCGTGATGAATCGCCTCCGCCCCCTCCTCTCCCACGCCCTGGTCGTCACGCTGCTCGCGGCCTGCTCGACAACCGGTTCCGGCACGTTCGACCCCGAGATCGAGGAAGCCGCTCGGCTCCGGCAGCAGGAGGCTGCCGAGGCGGAGGCCCGGCTGGCCGCGCCGGATCGGCTGATCACCGACCTGGACAAGGCGCTGCACAACTACTCCCAGCTGCGGCTGAGCGGCGCCTCCCCACGCGCCGAAGCCACGGCCGAGAAGGTCGAGAAGTTCCTGGTCGAGCAGTCGCTCAAGCACTTCGACATGCTGATCCGCCAGGCCAACGAAGCGGCCCTGCCCCGCAATCGTGCGATCGCCGTGGCAGCGCTGGGCTTCTCCGGCCGGGCCGAGGCGCTCGATCCGCTCGTCAACGCCGCGCAGGAAGACGACCCCGAGGTCGTCGCCAACGCAGTCTTCGGACTCGCGATGCTGTCCGACCGACGCACGCCGCCGGCCGTCGTCATCCGCGTGGTGCGCAACGAGTCCTTCGACGAGACGGTCCGGAACGGGGCGGCGTGGACGCTGCTCCAGCTGCAGCAGGCCATCGTCGATCCGACCGAGATCGTCCGGGTCTGGCTGGATCTGCTCGAGCGCCCGGCCGGCACCCAGCCCGCGGGCGTCCTCGTCAGTGCCGTCCGCGGCATCGGGCTGACGCGCGACGCCGCGCACGCGCCCACCGTGATCCGCCTGGCGGCGGACCCCACGCCGTTGGTCCGGCAGGCCGTCGCGATCGCCCTGGCGCGCATGGGAGCGCAGGACCACGTCGAGACGCTGCTCGCCCTGCTCGGACCAGGGGAGACCAACGAGAACGTCCGCCTCGCGGCGCGGAAGGCGCTGCAGGAGCTTGCTGGGGGCGCCGACCGCAAGTACGACGTCGAGGAGTGGAAGCGCGTCTTCGAGCGGGGCTCTTGAAGCTCTCCCGCACGCGTGCGGCGTGGTCCCGGCCGGTTCGACCCGGGCTCGCCGGGCTCGGTGCACTGGCGATGCTCGCCGCCTGTGGCGACGCCCGAGACCCGCAGGACCGCAGCGAAGACCCGCCCGCACCGGTGCCCGCAGATGCAGGGGACGCGCGCTCGGCACCCGCGGCGCTGCGCGCGATCGTGACGCGCAACCTCGGCCCGCTGGCCGACGGGATGACCCAGGTGGCCGTCGAGGTGCGTGGGCCTGGAGACGAGGCGCCGACGACGATCCTCGCGGCGCTGCCCGACCGCATCCGCCGCATGACCCCCGACGGCGTCACGGCCGTCGCCACGCCGGACGGCTGCTTCGCGTGGGCCGCTGGATCGCCCGCCCGACCCGCCGATCCGACGACCACCGCCGAGCTCACCGCGTGGCGGACCGCCCTCGATCTGCTGACGTTGGCGCCCTTCCGCCGTGCGGTCTCGGCGCAGCGCGTCGCACCGGACACGCTCGAGGTCGAGATCGACGGCTTCGCGCTGACCCTCCGATACCGGAGTCCGGACGACACCGTGCTGGCCGTCGCGGGGCGGGACGTCGAAGTCCGCATCCTCGCCCACCACGACTCGGGAGCCGCCCGGGTCCCGACGCGCATCGACAGCCCACAGCTCGGCGATCGGTCGATCCGCTTCCTCGGAACCGGGATCGGGTTCGACCCGGCGGCCTTCGATGTGCCGACTGCAGACCCCGACACTCCCCGGGCCGAGATCCTGCTCGGCGGGTCCTCCTCCCCCAAGGGCCCTCGTCTCGAGACGTTGTCCAACGTGTCGTGGTGGATGATCGAAGACCCGGGCACGTGGGCCGAGCGTCTCGCCTGCATCCGCACCGCGGGACGACGTCTCGGAACGGCTGGCTACGGCAACGGGGGCGATCCCATCCTCGTCGAGGAAGACGAGAAGAGCTGGCTCGTCGTGCCGTTCCGGCCCGCGCGCGCGAATCCGGATCCCGTTCTTCCCGAGAACGGGGAGAGAGTCCTCGACCGGGCAGGAGTGAAGGTCCTCATCCTCGAGCCCGACCCGGCTCCATCCGCAGAACGGGTCACGAAGGCCTTCGACGCCCTCGCCGCGCATGCGGACGCGCACGGACTGGGAACGCCGCAGTGGACGGCCGCGTCGTGGAATCTGATCGGCCGCGACCCGGCGACGGATCCCGGCTGCCTCGATCGGGCCCCGCTCCGCGTGATGCTCGGCTTCGGCCGCTGAACACGAGCACCGACCGCGCTACGTTGTGCGGTCCGTGTCGCGCGTCCGGAAAGCCCTGGGACTGGTGCTCAGCCTCGTGCTGACCACGGTCATCGCGCTGCTGGCACTGTTCGTGACGCGCGATGTGATCCTCTGGCCCGTCCTCTCGGCAGAGGCCCCGGCGCTGCTCGGCGACGCGCTCGGCATCCCGATCCAGCTCGGCGCCATCGAAGGCGACGCGGTCCGCCAGCTCGGACTGCGGGACGTGTCGCTCGCGCCGGGTGCGGACCTGCCGGGCCTGCCCGAAGTCGAGGGGATGGACCTCGATCTCGCGTTCGACGCCGGGCGACTGCTCGCCGGCGATCCGACCGGACTGCGCGGCGCGCGGGCGCACGCGAGACGCGTGGCGATCCAGCTGGGCGCGGCACCCGCGGCGACGTCGACCGACGACGTGCCGATCGACCCGTGGGGCTTCGCCGGCATCATCCCCCGCTTCTGGGGCATCCTGCCGAACGGCGCCACGATCGAAGTCGACGACCTGTCGATCCGGACCGCGGACGGAGCGCTGCTCGGCGCGGGAGCGGCGCGGATGCGCCTCACGCCTCGTCCCCGGCGGCGCGTGCTCGTCACGTGGTCGGACGCCGTGTCGCTCGAGCTCCTGCTCACGCCCGACGGGATGTTCCACCTCGAGGCAGCGGTCGCGGATCCGATGCAGCGCCTGCGAGCCCTCGGAGTCGAGGTCCCGCTGGACGGCGGTCGCCTGACGGTCTCTGCCGACGGGGATGCCGCAGCCCGGGACCTCGATGGCTCCCTCCGCTGGACCGGTGCCGACCTCCGTGATCGGGGCACGTCCTCGCTGCGTGCACAGGTCCGGATTCGCGGCGGCTTCGCGCAGGCGGACGCCACCGCCGACCTCCCGGGCATCGTCCTGCAGGCGCACGATCTCGGGATCGCGCTCGCCGACCTGCGGACCGCGCTCGAGGCCGCCCGCGGATCGCTCGATGCTGCGGTCACCGACCTCGAGCCCTGGCGACCCCTGCTGCCGGATCCTGTCCTGGACTGGCTGCCCATCACGGCGGAAGTCCGGGCCTCGCTCGACGCGGAGGGACTCGACGTCCGTCGCAGCGCGGTCCGTGCCCGAGGACTAGAGGTCACGATCGACCGGGGACGCCTGCCCGTTCGCATCGACGGCGACCTGCGCCAGACCCGCGGCTCGATCGAGGCCAGGGTCACGGCGCCCGAGCCGGTCCAGATCTCGGTGGCTGGCACGGAACTCCAGTTCGCGGGCGATGCGGTCTTCGGCGTCGAGGGCACGCTCGACGCGCCCTCGATCCGCGCGCGCATCGCGATGCGCGCGATCCAGGCTCTCGGGCACGCGGCCGACGAGCTCGCAGCGACCGTGCGGATCGAGGGGAACGCGATCGAGAT
This sequence comes from Planctomycetota bacterium, assembly GCA_041164325.1. Classification (GTDB taxonomy): domain Bacteria; phylum Planctomycetota; class UBA1135; order UBA1135; family UBA2386; genus JAQCBR01. The sequence continues at coordinate 13,793 of JBEAPQ010000116.1, forward strand.
CGACGAGGCGTCGCTGCGCGGCGCCCGGCCGATCGAGGTTCCGCGCGGTCTCGACGCCGAGCTCCGCGGAACCATCCGCACCGAAGCCACGTCGACGGCGGTGCGGACGCGCCTGGAGGCCACCGGTGCATGGCCGGAACTTCTCGCGCACTTCGTTCCGGAGATGGCTCATGTCAGCGCCTCGATCGACGGCGGAACCCTCCAGGTCGATGCCGATCTGGAGATGCCCGCCGGGCCGAATGCGGTCCCCCTCGGCCGCGTCGATGCCCGCTGGACCGGATCCGACACCGCGCCCACCCGCATCCACGCGCGCGCTGGAACCCGGCAGGGCGTGCGCGGCATCGAGTTGAGCGTCGCGTGCGACGGGGACGCCGCTCCCGACCTGCTCGCGGCGTTGGCACCCGGGACGCCGCTCGCCTTGCTGCCGGAGCCAGTCTCCTACCAGGCCATGGGAGCGTGCGTGCTGGTGGACCGAACGCCCCGGGACATGACGTGGATCGCCGACCTCGCCGGAGCCGGTCCGGTCGACGCGCAGCCTTGGCAGATCGGCGTCGCCGCATCGTCGCCCGACGCAACCCGGATCGACATCCACCACCTCTCGATCTGCGGGCCGGTCGTCGCCAGCGCCCGGGGAACCGTCCCGCTGACGGTCGATGCGGGGTCGATCGACCTCGCGCTCGACGTGGATCTCGCCGACACGCAGCGACTCGCGCCGTGGTTGGAGACGACGGTTCCCGCGCTCCGGGTGCACCTCGCCGGAAACGTGCGCGGCACGCTCGACCGGCCTTCGGCAGTGCTCGCCCTGGACGCCACGGCGGAGGACCTGCGAACGTTCCTGGCGGACCCGGGTGCCGTCACCCACGAGCTTCCCGCCGCACTGCGGGCCCGGTTCCGCGCGGAGGACGGTGCGGTGATCGTCGACGATCTCGCCCTCTCGGCCGGCGAGGGCGAGGACTCTGCCACGCTCGCTCTGCGCGGCCGTGCTCCGGTCCGCATCGGCTCCGAGGGAATCTCGCCGGGCCGTGGCCTGATCACGGGCTCCCTGGACGCACGATCCCGCCAGATCGCCGGCACACCGATCTCGGTCTCCGTTCCGATCCGGTGGGACGAGCGAGCGGTCTGGGTCCCGGAGCTGGAGCTCCGCACACCGCTGTCGAAGATCGAAGGACAGGCCCGCGTGGCAGAACCCGCGCGCCTCTTGGAGGGCAGCCACCTCGGCGACCTCGTCGTCGAAGGGTCGCTCGAGCTCTGGCAACTGGACGTGATGCGTCTGCCCGAGGCCATCCGCCCTGCGCCGGTTCTCGGAGGCGTGGTGGATGCCGTGCTGTCCCTCGACGGAACGCTGGGCGCACCGGCGATCGCCGGCATCGTCACCGTCGCGGCAGGACGGGCGAAAGTCGCGAACGACGTCCCGACCCTCGACGGGATCGAAGCGCAGTTCGATCTGTCGAAGGACCTGATCGAGATCAGCCGGCTCACCGCGTCGGTCGGGAGCGGCTCGGTCGAGGCCCAGGGCACGATCACGGCCGGCGACGCCACGAGCCTTCTGGTCGCCTGGGAGAAGGCCTCGATCGACGTCATGCTCCGAGCCCGGGAAGCCGTGCTCCTGCGCGGCACTGGCAAGTCGCTCCGCGCCGATTCCGACATCACGCTGCAGGGCGATCTGGAGCGGCTCGATGTGACCGGCGAGGTCACCATCCTCTCCGGCACGATCATCAACCGGATCTCGCTGGTCCCCGACTTCGCGACGCGCGGCGGAGCCTCGGTCGGAACCGGTCTGCGGCTCTTCGAGATCCCACCGCCGCTCGGAGACGCACTGCGCTTCGACATCGCGGTGCGCACCGAAGAGCCGCTGGACATCGTGACCCACGTGTTCAACGCGCCGATGTCCGCGAGTTTCTCGCTCCAGGGAAGCGGCGCGGCGCCCTTCCTGAACGGCGCCGTCTCGACGACGCGAGGCGTCCTCCGCTTGCCCGCCATGAGCCTCGACGTGCGTCAGGCCCTGATCACGTTCGTGCCCGAGGAACCGACGCGGCCGCGCATCCTCGTGCGCGCGGACACGCGACGGCACGGCGTCGATGTGTCGCTCACGGCAACCGGACCTGCGGATGCCCCCGAACTCCTCCTGTCATCGCTCCCCCCCCTGACCCAGCAGGAGCTGTTCGTGCTGATCTCGACCGGTGTCCTGCCCGACACGCTGCAGCGCCAGGGTCTCGCCGGGCGGGCTTCCGCGGTCGGCAGCTACCTCGCCGAGGAGATCATCAACTTCTACTTCGGTAGCGAGAGCACCGAAGCAGGCACATCGCTCGCCGACCGCATCCACGTCTACAGCGGCCGTGAGATCAGCCGGAAGGGCGTCGAGTCGATCGTCGTCGACGTCGACGTCTGGAACGGCTTCGCGCTCGAGGGAGAACGGGACATCTACCAGGACTTCAACATGGGGGTCCTCTACCGGGTGCGGTTCTGATGAGACGCATCCGGAGATCTGCGGGCCGGACGGCCAGCGCGCTCGTGCTCGCGGTCGTGCTCGGCGGCTGCAGCACCCTGGACCGCACGATCCAGGCCAAGGGTGCGGACGGGGCTCCGGAAGGTGTCCCCGTCGAGTTCGTCGTGCAGGGCAACGACAGCGTGCCGCGGCGCAGCTTGTTCCGCGTGCTCCAGGACAGGCTCCTGGACCTGTCACGGCATCCAGGACACGAAGCCGTGCTGGAGGACGTGCGCTTCGCGGTCGAGGATCTCTACCGCGGCCAGGGCCACCCGGACGTCGGCGTGGACGTGGCGGCCAGGCAGGTCGAAGACCATCAGGTCCTGGAGGTCACGGTTCGCGAAGGATCTCCGGTCACGGTCGGGAAGCTCGAGATCGTCGGCGGGGAGGGCTACGAGCGGGACCGGCTGCTGGCGTTCTGGCTGCGGAAGGGTTCGGGCACGCTGGGACTCGGTCCACCGCTCTACGTCGAGAGCGACCTGCGGGGCTTCGCGCAGAGCCTCCGCATCTTCCTCCGCGGCGAGGGCTACCTCGAAGCGGAGGTCCCTCCACCGGACTTCGTGCGGCGGACCGACGCGCCGGTCGTCGACGTCCGCGTCACGATCGAAGCCGGTCCGCGCTACACCGTCGGCACGGTCCGCATCACAGACTCGATCCGCGAGGCCCTCGGACGGCACGAGGCCGCGTTGGAGGGCGGAGTCCCGGCGGAGGCCCGCAGCATCGAGGAGTTCCGATCCCAGATCGTCGACGGGCTCCGCGGGAACGGTCGTCCGGAGCCACACATCCGCCTCGATCTGCGCCGCAGGATCGACGGAGAGGGCCACTTCGTCGACGTCACGGTCGAAGGCGACCCGGGCCCACTGGCCGTCGTGGACGGGGTGGACATCGAGGGGCTCGAGCGAACCGCCGAAGAGGTCGTGCGCGCCCAGCTGGAGATCCCGATCGGCGCGCGCTTCGACGGCGAGACCGTCGACGCATCCCTCCGCAATCTCTACCTGACCGGCCTTTTCCAGCGCGTCGACGTCCGGAACGACTGGCAGGGCGCGGAGGACGTTTCCCCCCGCCCGATGCGCGTGCAGCTGGCTTTCGTCGAGCAGGAGACCCGCACGGTCGAGGCCCTGCTCGGGTGGGGCAGCTACGAGCGCGCGCGCGGCAAGCTGCGCTTCGAGGAGTCCAACCTGTTCGGCTCGGGTCGGGGTCTCGTCGTCGAAGGCCGCCTGAGCCAGCGCGGTTGGCGCGCGCTGACGACGGTCACCGACCCGAACTTCCTGCGCTCCGGACTGACGCTCAGCGTGAGCGCCGACGCACTGCGCCGCGAGGAGCCGAGCTTCCTCGACCGCGCCTACGGCGGGACGGTCGCCCTCGGCCGACAGGTCACCGACCACTGGGTGGTGCGCGGCGGCTACAGCTACCGGCTGCACGATGGGTTGACGAGTGAAGTGCTCGACCCGGCGGCTGCGATCGAGTCGTACACCGAGGGCAGTCCCTTCCTCGAGACCCGCTACGACACGCGCGACAGCCTGATCTACCCGCGGAGCGGCTACCAGGCGGCGCTGCAGGTCGATGCGAACACACCCGCCTTCGGATCGGACCTGGACTTCACCCGCGTCCGCTTCGCAGCGAGCGCCTACCTGCCGTTCGACGAGGACAGCGGGCTCGCGTTCCGCACCGACCAGGGCGTGCTCTGGCCGAGCGACGGCGCCTCTTCGATCCCGCTGCAGGAGCGCTTCTACAACGGCGGTGAGAACACGGTCCGGTCCTTTCGTGAGTCGCTGCTGGGACCACTGGACGCCAACGGTCGCCCGATCGGTGGTTCGTTCCGCAACGTGTTCGGCGTCGAGCTCCGGTCACGCCTCCTCGGCCTCCTCGAGGGATCACTGTTCGTGGACGCCGGCAACGTCGGCACGGACTCCGGAGACTTCGGCCTGTCCGACCTTCGGTACGCGGTGGGTGCAGGGCTCCGGATCGCACTTCCGATCGGTCCGATCCGCTTCGATGCGGGCATCAACCCCGAGCCGAGAGACGGGGATCGGGACTGGGTCCTGCACATCAGCGTCGGCTATCCGTTCTGAGCTTCTCGCGAATCCGCCCGTGGCTTGCCGCCATCGGAGCCGGGGCTTACACCGATCGCCGATGTCCTGGCTGGCCCGTTCCCCGAGAGGTGCTGACGCCCTGGTGGCGCCGCTTCCCCGTGGCCGCGCGGACCGCAGCCCGACAGCCCGTGCGGAGCCCGTCGCTTGACCTGCTCCAGCGCGCCGGGCGTGGATGTGTTCCTGCCGACGACCGCGGCTGAAGTCGCGGCGCGCGGGTGGGATGCGGTGGACATCGTCTTCGTGTCGGGAGACGCCTACATCGACCATCCTTCGTTCGCGGCGGCGCTCCTCGGTCGCGTCCTCGAGAAGCACGGCTTCCGGGTCGCGATCCTCGCCCAGCCCCCGTGGCAGGACGCGGAAGCGTTCCGTGCCCTCGGCCGCCCCCGCCTCTTCTTCGCGGTGAGCGCCGGGAACATGGACTCGATGATCAACCACTACACGGCGAACAGGAAGCGTCGGAACGACGACGCCTACTCGCCGGGTGGCAAGATCGGTCTCCGTCCCGACCGCGCGACGAACGTCTACGCGCAGCGCTGCCGCGAGGCGTTTCCCGGCGTGCCGGTGATCGCCGGCGGCGTCGAGGCGTCGCTGCGCCGGATCGCCCACTACGACTACTGGGCGGACTCGGTCCGACCGAGCATCCTGCAGACGTCCAAGGCCGATCTCGTGGCGTTCGGGATGGGCGAACAGGTCATCGTCGAGATCGCCCGCCGTCTCGCCGCCGGCCAATCGGTGCAGGACCTCCGCGACATGCGTGGAGTCGCCTACCTGCTCGGCGCGCGCGAGGACCTGCCGGAGCACAGCTTCCACGACGGGGTCGGCATGGCGGCGGGCTGGGACCGCACGCTCGCGCTGCCTTCCTTCGAGCAGGTGCGCGAGGACCACCACGCGTTCGCCGAGATGACGCGGGTCCTCCACGATGAGACGAGCCCGACGAACGGCCGGCGGCTGACACAGCTGCACGGCGACCGCACGGTCGTCATCAATCCGCCGTCACTCCCGCTGGACGAGGGGTCGATGGATGCGATCTACGACCTCCCCTACACGCGGCGCGCGCACTCCGGCTACAGCGAGCCGATCCCGGCGCACCAGATGATCAAGGACTCGGTCACGATCATGCGAGGGTGCTTCGGGGGCTGCACCTTCTGCTCGATCACGATGCACCAAGGTCGGATCATCCAGAGCCGCAGCCAGGAGTCGATCCTCCGTGAGGTCCACGCCATGGCCGCGGACCCGGAGTTCAAGGGGCACATCAGCGACATCGGCGGCCCGACGGCCAACATGTACCAGATGCGGTGCACGCGGCCGGACGTCGAGAAGCTGTGCCGCCGCCTCAGCTGCGTCCATCCGACGATCTGCAAGCTGCTCGGAACGGACCACAGCCCCACCGTGGGACTGATGCGTGCCGCCCGCAGCGTGCCGGGCGTCAAGTCGGTCAAGGTCGCGTCCGGCATCCGCATGGACCTCGCAGCACACAGCCAGGAGTACCTCGACGAGCTCGCCGCACACCACGTCGGCGGGCACCTGAAGGTCGCTCCCGAGCACGCGAGTCCGCGCGTCCTCGGCCTGATGAAGAAGCCGGACACCGGCTCGTTCGACGCCTTCGCGAGTCGCTTCGCCGAAGCCTCGAAGAAGGCCGGCAAGGAGCAGTACCTCGTCCCCTACTTCATCGCGAGCCACCCGGGCAGCGGCGTCGAGGAGATGATCGAGCTCGCTGTCTTCCTCAAGCAGCGTGGCTACCGGCCGCGGCAGGTGCAGGACTTCATCCCGGCCCCGATGGACGTCGCGACCTGCATGTATTGGACGGGGATCGACCCGCTGACGATGAAGCCGGTCGACACCGTTCGGAAGCTGAAGGACCGCGTCGTCCAACGTGCGTTGATGCAGTTCTTCAAGCCGGAGAACTGGTTCGTCGTGCGCAAGGCACTGGTCGAAGCGGGTCGCACCGACCTGATCGGCGACGGCAAGGACTGCCTGATCCCGTCCCGCGCCCCGAAGGAAGCCCTCGAAGCGCGGCGCCGCGAGGCCGGAGATGCGACCTACGTCCACGCCGACGACGCCGGGACGTCCCGCACCGTCGGATACCGCCCCGGCCGCCGGGGCGCAGGCCGGGCGAAGGGCCGGAACGGCAAGCCAGGTCGCCGCGGAAGCTGAGCCTGTGTGACTCTGATGAGTCACGGGCTCTCCCGCGGCCGCGGAGCGGCCGCCAAGCAAGCACGTCGCAGCCTTTAGACTGATTTCGTCACAGGCTCTGAGAGTGTGTGACGAAATCTCGTCACGCACTCTCCCGCGGCCGCGGAGTGGCCGCCAGGCAAGCACTTCAGAGGCTGTAGACTGATTTGGTCACAGCCTCTGAGAGGCCTCGCCCGTCGAGCAGGTCAGCGCCGGCCCGCGGCTCGGTCGCTCGCTCAGGCCTGGTTCGGCCGCTCGAGGATCTCGATGTCGTAGCCGTCCGGGTCCTTCACGAAGATGTAGCGCGAGCGGCCACCCGGCTTGGAGCGGCGGTACCACCAGCCGGCCGCTTCGACCTTCGCCACGATCGCCTCGAGGTCCTCGACATGGAACGCGAGGTGGCCGAACTGCGTGCCGAGCTCGTAGTCGCGGCCGTCGTGGTTGAAGGTCAGCTCGATGTGGTACGCACCCGCCTCGTCGGTCAGGAAGACGAGCGTGGCCTCATCGCCGATCGGGCTGCGACGCACCTCCCGGAGCCCGAGGAAGCCGGTGTAGAACGCCAGGGAAGCGTCGAGGTCCCGGACGCGGAGCATGGTGTGCGCGAGCTGCATGACGCGCCGAGGATGCGCTGCGCCCGCGCCGCGGACAACCCTGGGCTCGACGGCCGGTCCCGCCCCGACCGGGCACGGACCGGGCCGTGTTCGCACGCCGTTTCGTCCCAACCCGGCCCAGCGTCCGCCGGTCGGTGCCATGGGACCGTTGGCCCACCCTTGCCCCATCCCTGCGCCGACCCTACCCAGTCGGCCACCGATGGGGCATCCTTCGAAGGGCCTGCCCGGCGCCCCGCAGCCTTCGCATGCGTTCCCTCGCCCTCATCCTCACGTCGTCCGCTCTGTTCGCGGGCCCCGTGCTCGGCCAGATGGCCTGGCCGCTGCCGGACGCACACGGCGCGATCCCGCACTCCCAGGCAGCCGTGAACGATCCCCGCTCCCACGGAGTGATCGGTGACCAGCTGCTGTCGCTCGCCGAAGCGATCCTGCTGACCAACGGGGAAATCGACGAGAACGCACTCTCCGCCGAAGAGGTCGCCCAGCTGAGTGGATTCGGCGGTGACATCGCCTGGGCGGAGATCAACGCGAGCGTCGTCCCGGTCGTGACGCTCGAGCGTCCTTTGCCGACCATCCGCGACACGCCGCACGGCTTCACGATCACGGGTGCGGGCGGCACGCCGACCATCGATCTCCGCGACTCCCGCGGCCTCGTCGTCGAGAGCGACTTCTTCGACTCGACGAACGTCCGCTACCTCGGCGGCGCCTACGGCATCCAGCTCTCCCAGCGGGACACGCTGTTCGGAACCCTGCTGGATCGCGTCGTGTTCGAAGGCCAGGAGATCGCAGGCCTCCAGGTCATCAACACGAGTCCAGGCCACGGCACCCGCATCCAGGTCGTCCACTGTCGCTTCGTCGACGTGCCGACCGGCATCGCCTTCTACGACGTCGGATCGGCGCGGACCGGGCGCCTGGAGGTCTTCGGCGACACGCGTTTCACCGGCTGCGGAACCGGAATCGACGTGCTGACCGGCAGCGCGGGTTCCCTGACCCTGCTCTTCAGCGGGCTCTCGATGGCTGGCGGCGCGACCGGCATCCGCATCGCCACGCCCGGGCCGAGCGCGCGCCCGGTGACGATCACCGGGCGCTACCTCGACCTCACGGCGTCTGCGCGGGCCTTCTGGCTCGACGCCGACGCATCGGCGCGCGCGCTGATGCTGGTCCAGTCCTCGGCGTTCCAGAGCCCGGGTTCGGCGTTCCGCGTGGGGCCGTTGGGTGCGAACGTCGACCTGACGTTCCAGGACTCGCGGACCGATGGCGACGTGTTCCTCGCCACCGGCTCGACGGGTCGTATCCAGGCGATGAACGCCTTCAGCGCCGGCGGCAGCTGGACGCTCGGTTCGGACAACCCGACCGGCGTCGTGCAGGTCTCCGACTCGCTCCTCCGTGACTCTGCCGTCGCGACTGCGGGGAACGCAACGGTCCGGCTGGCCGACTCCTGTCTCGAGGGTGGAAGCGTGGCGGGCAGGGCGACCGCCCTCGTCGCGATCGACGACAGCCACCGCGCGGCAACGACCACCGTCGG
>JBEAPQ010000117.1:0-5002 GCA_041164325.1 Planctomycetota bacterium
CGACGACGACATCGGCGTAGCGGTCGACCACCAGTCCCGGCAGGCCGTCGACCTCACCGTGGACGAGGCGGATTCCACCGTCCGGTGCGGCGAGCGGGGCGCGCCGCGCGACGGCATCCCGGATCCGGGCGTCGAAGAACGCCTCCGGCGTCGGCAGCTCTTCGCCCGGCCACGCTCCGCAGAGACGCAGCGCGAGGCGGGACCGGGGGGACCAGAACCCCAGGCCCGCGTCGTGTCCGCGCATATCCGTCACCCGCACGAGGGCCGGGGCGTCGGGACCGCCGTCGACGTCATCCGCGAAGAACCAAGGCCGCCCCTTCCGCCAGAGCTTTGCCGCCCGTTCGCCGAGCACGACGGCGGTCATCGCGTGCCCCCGATGCGCTCGAACGCCTCGGCGAAGCCCCGTCCCGCCTGGAAGGAGAGCGACCGGTAGGCGTTCAGTCCGAAGATCACGTGTTCGTAGTCCACGTAGGCGAGTTGGGTCGCGTAGCAGCGGATCGCCGCGCGCTTGCGGTCGGCGGCCGGCGTGATGTCGATGACGACGTCGGGGTCCATCGCGGTCCACACTTCATAGCCGAGGGCCTCGCCCGCGAAACCGACCCGGTCCAACGCGCGGCACACGCCCGCGAACAGCGCACGGTGGTCGGAGTGCCCCTCGCCGCTCCACGGCAGGTAGACGGTGGCCGGACCGAACGCGTCGAGTTCCTCGACCGCGCGCCGGGCGATCCCCTCCACGTCCTCGGCCGTCACCACGCAGCCGTCGGGGTAGCCCCAGAACGCCACGTCGTCGACGCCGAGCGCGGTGAGCCCGGCCACCGACTCACGCCGCCTCTGCGCGCGGAACGCATCGCTCGAGCCGAACCGTCCGTCCGGATCACCGGCCGTGCCGTCGGTCGCCAGCACGACGCGGACCCGATCTCCCCGCGCCGCGTGCTGCGCGAGCACACCACCTGGGCCGATCACCTCGTCGTCGGGATGCGGCGCGAAGCACAGGACCGCACCGCGGGTCGGTTCGGCGCGGAACTCCGCCAGCGGCGTGGCGCCGACGTCGTAGCCATCGGGATACTTGGGCATCGTCGGATGCGGGGGCTCCGGCGACGCGACCGCATCGCCGTTCAGATCAGGTCCGAGTCGCCCATCGTGAACGCCCAGGCCTCGCGGAGGAACAGCGCATCGAGCGAGAACGTCGCGGCGACGAGGAAGTAGGAGCTGTTCCAGACCTGGTAGCCGGCCTGCTGGAGACGCAGGAACATCGAACCGGCCGGGCTGAAGACCGACGCGATCGCGCCTGTCTCCTCTTCGCGGGCACGTCGCTCGCAGGCGCCGAGGAGCGCTGTGAACGCCTCGTCGTCGGCGAGGTCGACCAGGAGTTCGAGCACGAACGAAGTGTGCGGTCGGCGGAAGTCACCGACCGTGTCGACCGCGATGCCCCGAAGCGCCCCGTCGGCACGACCGCGGCACTCGAGCAGCCGATAGCTCCGGCTCGGATGGTCGGCGAACCGCCAGTTCAGGTAGGCGGAGTCCTTGACGAGCGTCAGGCCGAACCGCGGCCCCAAGACCGCGAACAGCGCGTCCACGTCGGCCCCGAACCGCGCGACCGTCCGGACCTCCACCCCGGCCGGCATCGCCCGCAGTGCTCCCGGGTCGACCGGGATCTCGCGGGCCAGGAAGTTCCAATCGCGCACGTTCTCGTAGCGCAGGTAGCGCTGCCCGATCCGCCAGGCCGGCACGGGCCACCCGTAGTTGAACGCCTGCCGGTCCGGACCGGCGCCGCAGTAAGCGTCGTAGAACGCGTTGCCGAGCGTCACGAACAGGCCGGGCCGCGGTCCGGCCCGCCGCCAGTCGTGCCGCACCATCAGGTCGGTGATCTGTGCCGTCCGGATCGGTCGCCCCTCGCAGAGCGCACGCAGCGGCTGGCACGGATAGGCGCCGGCGATGCCGACCTCCGGGTGCTCCGCGACGACCAGCTCGGTCCGACCACCCGACGGGCCCGGGTCGTACTTCCAATCCCACGTCGCAGCGTCGGTCGGCGGAACCGAGGGGTCGTCCACCGGGAAGACCGCGTTGAAACAGTCGACGCACCCGTCCCGATCCCGGGGCTCGAACGGACGGATCACGAGCTGAGCCCCGCGGAACTCGAAGACCTGCCCGGTCACGGTCGGATCTCCAGCGGGCGCGTGCAGTCGCTCCGGTGCAGGAACCGCTCGTAGTGGACGAACCCCGGAACCGACGTATCCCCTTGCTCAAAGCCGATTTCGGAGAAGAACGAATGCGCGGGATCGTTGGCGATCGCGACCGCCGCCACCATCCGGACCAGGCCCCGCTCCCGCGCCTCCGCCACGGCCTGCTCGACGATGCTGCGGCCGACCCCCCGCCGCCGGGAGCTCCCGTCCACGAAGACCGTGAGCTCGGCGGACCGGTCGGGCGCGAGGTCGAGCCGGAAGAAGCCCACCGCGTGCCCACCGGCATCGACGATCCGTGTGACGATCCGGTCGTCGTCGGTCAGGCGCCGGATCCGGAGGTCGCGGCGCACCCGGGCCGACGGACGCAGCCCGGCGTCCTCGAGCCAGCTCTCGAGGACGTCGAGGTCGCCCGCCTCGAAACGGCGGAACGTCAGTGCAGCAGCAGACTCCAGGGGCTCCATCGTCCGGTCGCGCGGGCAGGTATCTTGGTCCATCGGCCATTCGACCTCCAAGGGCGAAGCCGGAATGCGGGGCGGCCTTTGCGCTCCAGCGCATCCAGGTTGCGCCGGGGCGTTCCATGCCCGAGGCCTCGTCGGGCCCGGTCGGCGCGGGAGCCTCGATCCCCGGGGCCGAGCCATGCTTGACGCGCCCTGGGCCGGGGCTACCATCCTGGCCCTGGATCTTCAGCGCTTCGCGTCGTGACGAGCGGGACTCCCGCTCGTTTCTGTTTCCGGACCGTCCTGCCAATCCCGAATCGCCCCTGCGAACGGCCCACTGCGGCCGCGCGCCGGGACCGCGTCGGTGGAGGCCTGACGCCGAAGGGACGCGCGGCGATGGCCGATCCACATCCTCCGGACCGGAAAGCCAAGGCGGCGCTCCGGGTCGGGCTCAGCTCCTGTTGGCGCTCCGGCCGCAGGTCGCGGCGAGCCCGATCCATGCGCGCGTCGAGGCCCACGTGCCGGCCTCGACGTTCGTCACCATGGCATCCTCCGACATCCTCCGCTACATCGACACGATCGCCCGTGACAAGGAGATCGATCCGGAACAGCTGATCTCCGGGATCGAAACGGCCGTCGTCCAGGCGCTCTCCCGCAAGTACGGGATCGACGACCTCGTGATGAGCCTGGACCGCAAGTCGGGCGAGTGGATCACGAACTACGAGATCGATCTCGAAGCGGAGGGCCGCATCGTCGCCCAGGCCGTCAAGCAGTCGATCATCGGCCGCGTGCGCGAGGCGGAGCGCGACGTCCTCTACGACGAGTTCGAGCAGAAGATCGGCGAGATCTACACGGGCACGGTGCAGCGGTTCGAGGGCGACACGGTGATCGTCAACCTCGGCCGCAACATGGAGGGGATCATCCCCCGCGCCGAGAAGGTCCGCGGCGAGAACTACAACGTCGGCGACCGCATCCGCGCGATGATCTTCGAGGTCAAGAAGGTCGGCAACCGCGTCAAGGTGATCCTGTCGCGGGGCCACAAGGACCTCGTCCGCGCCCTGTTCGAGCTGGAGGTCCCGGAGATCGCCGAGGGCATCATCAACATCCGCCGGATCGAGCGCGAGCCGGGCTACCGGACGAAGCTCGCCGTCGACAGCAGTGACGAGAAGGTCGACTGCGTCGGCGCGTGCGTCGGCGTGCGCGGCACCCGGATCAAGTCGATCATCGACGAGCTCAACGGCGAGCGGATCGACATCATCCGCTGGAACGACGATCCCCAGCAGCTGATCGTCAACGCGCTGAAGCCCGCGGAGATCTCGCACATCGAACTCGACGAGGACAACCGCAAGGCCCTCGTCCTGGTCGACGAAGACCAGCTGTCGCTCGGCATCGGCCGCAAGGGCCAGAACGTCCGGCTTGCCAGCAAGCTGACGCACTGGGACATCGACATCATGACCCGCGCCCAGCTGGAGCAGGCCATCGCCGACGAAGACGCGGCGATCAACGCCGAGGTCGGCGCGGAGAGCGAAACCGACGAGGCCCCGGCCTCGGAGGGCGAGACCGGCGCGGCGGATGCCGTCGCGGGTGACGAAGCGGTCGCCGAGAGCGCCGAGGTGGCCACCGCCACCGAGACGACGACGGCTGCCGCGAGTCAGGACGGAGAGCAGGTCACGGAACCGACGGACGACCAGTCCTCCGCCGGCGACGCCTGAGGCGCATGAGAAGCCCAGGCAAGGCACAGGGTCCCCACCAGGAGCAAGATTGAGCAAGGTACGCGTCTACGAGCTGGCCAAGGAGTACGGGATGAAGGGTCCCGACTTGGCCAAGATGCTCCGCGAACTCGGTTTCGAGGGCGCCCGCACCCACATGGCCGTTCTGGATGACGCCAGCGAGATGCAAGCTCGCGCGATCATCGAGGCCCAGGGTTTGGCTGCATCGGCGGCCACGTCCGAGGAAGCCGAGCCGGCTCCCACAGGGCCGAAGACCCTGAAGAAGAAGGCGCTGCCGCCCGCAGGTGGCGAGGCCCCTGCCGCGCCGACCCTGAAGAAGCTGCCGACCGAGGGCGCGGCGGAGGCTGTCGACGCCCCGGCGTCCCCGGCCCCTGCCGCCGAGCAGGACGACGAGGACTTCGAGACCGGCCTTCCGAAGAAGAAGCTCCCCTCCCCGGTCAAGAAGCTCCCGAAGAAGAAGCTGCCCGGCGAGGAGACGGTGAAGACCGGAACCGGCGCGATGATCGGCGCCGATCCCGAAGACGTCGTGGCCGAATCGGCGCCCGCCGCCGAGGAAGCCCCCGCGTTCGAGGCTCCGGCCGCCGAAGCGCCGGCCGCGCACGCGCCGGCCGCCGAGACACACGTGACCCGCGAACCAGCGGTCGAACCGCAG
>JBEAPQ010000118.1:0-7732 GCA_041164325.1 Planctomycetota bacterium
GCGGACCTGCCATCGCGGCCTCGAGCCCGAGTCGCGTGGTTGCGTCGAGGACGGCGGATCGCAGCGGGTCGTCGAGATGCGCCCAGCGTGCGGCGAAACGGCGGAGGGCCCCGATCGTGCCGGCGTCTCCGGACTGGCTGGCGGCGAGGAACCCATCGAGCGCGGACGGGGCGACGGCCGTCGCGAGCGCGTCCTCGAAGGCGAGGCGACCGAGGTGGTCGCGCCGGGCCGCCAGCGCGGACCACGACGTGCTGGCCTCGTCGAGCGCGCCCGGCGCCGGAAGCCCGCCCAGCGCCTGGAACACCGCGTCGTCGATCTCCCGGAGGTCGAAGCTCAGCGAAACGTCCATCGCCTTCGAACCGTCCGGGAGCACCAGCGCGTGCCGGGGCGCGACGCGCTCTCCGTCGGCCAGGAACGTCTCGAACAGCCGCGGCTCGAGCGCGACGTGCTCGCCACACGTGACGTGGCCGAGCCTGGGGCACGGGATGCGGCGTCCCTCGTCGTCGTGGTCTCGCGGGTTGTGCCGGAACAGACTGCCGACCACGCAGATGCACGAGCGGCTGGCGGCGACGAAGGCCGGGTCCCGGTAGTTCTCGTGGACGATGCGGTCGCTCGCCGACTCGCCGTCCATGTTCAGCGCGACCAGGATCGGTCGTCCGGTCTGGCGCTGGAGGGAGAGCGCGTCCTCGATGCTGCGCTGCCAGTGGACCTGGCGGATGTCCGGGGCCTGGCCGACGACGGGGGCGGTGAGAAGCGGCAGCAGGAGGAGACGGCGGAAGCGGTCCATGGCATCGCCCGCCGGTGGAGCGTCGCGGCGGGCCGGGCAGTCTAGGTCAGGCCGGCGACGGATCAGACCGGGGCGACCTCGTTCTGTTCGACCGAAAATCGCGTCACGGCGCCTCCAGGGGGGACTACGCCCTAACCGAACAACTGAGTTAGCATTCCTACATAAACCCTCTGACTGTCGGACGCATCCCCGGCAGCAAGGAGGTCCAGACCGGCTCACGCTCGAACCCCCGACGCCTCGACAACCGCAGGCGCGCATCCCATGAACGCTCGACACCTTGCAGCAGTCCTCCTCGGCGTCCTCGCAGGCGCGCCATCCGTGAACGCCCAGAGCGCCTGGACGAGGCTCACGCCCGCAGCGTCACCCAGCCTGCGCGGCGGCATTTCCGGCTCTTCCGACGGCAGCCGGTTCCTGATGTTCGGTGGCCAGACTTCGGGCGGCGTCTACCTCGACGATCTCTGGGGCTTCGACGGCACGGCGTGGACCGACCTGACGCCAGCGGCCGGCCTGCCACCGGCTCGCGACTGGCACGGACAGGCGTTCGACAGTGCGCGTGGCCGACTCGTGGTCTTCGGTGGCCGCAACGGCGCGACGATCTACGGCGACACCTGGGAGTGGGACGGCAGTGCGTGGACCCAGGCGACGACCGCGAATGCGCCGACTGCGCGTCGCAACCCGGGCATGACGTACGACTCCGCCCGCGGCGTGATCGTGCTCTTCGGCGGCGAAGACGGAGCGACACGGCTCAACGACACGTGGGAGTACGACGGCACCGACTGGACGCAGGTGACGCCCGCGCAGTCGCCGCCGGCACGCTGGAAGATGCAGATCGCCTACGACTCGGATCGTGGCCTCGTCGTCGTGGCCGGCGGCAACGTCAACGGGGGCGGTCGTGGCAATGACACGTGGACCTACGACGGCACGAACTGGACCGAGGTCGTCGGCGCCGGAGCCCCGTTCGGCACGGGCCTCGAGAATTGCGGCATGGCCTACGACGCGGTTCGCAAGCGCTGCGTGCTGCAGGGCGGGTTCAACGGCTCCTACCGCTCGAAGACCTTCGACTTCGACGGCTCGACCTGGATCGACCGGGGCAACTTCCTCGGCCAGGGACTGACCGGCCGCACCGGCAATGCGCTCGCCTTCGTGCCGGCGATCGGCAAGGTGATCCTGTTCGGTGGCTTCGCGTCGTCGGCGTTCGTCGACGAGACCTACGAGTGGAGCACGCCGACGCCGGCGAGTTTCGCGACGTCGGGAACAGGCTGCGCGTCGTCGGTCGGGCAGCCGACGCTGTCCATCACGGCGGACCCGTGGTGCGGCGACAGCTTCGAACTCGTGGTCGACAACCTCGGCGCCGGTTCGCTGGCGTTCATGCTGCTCGGCGCGTCGAGCACCCTCTGGCCTGCCGGCGCGCTGCCGCAGCCGCTGACGTTCCTCGGTGCGCCGAACTGCCTGCTCTACACGAGCGTCGAGGAAGTCCTGTCTGCCCCGGTCGTCGCGGGTGAGGCGCGCTTCGGCTACGGCGTGCCGGACCTCGCGGTCCTCTACGGCGCGACGTGCTACGCGCAGTGCATCGGCTTCGACGGCAACCTCCGCTTCACCACCGGCCGCGGCGATCTCGTCCTCGGCGGCTACTGATCCGTTCTTCCTTCCGCATTCCAGACTGAGGGTCGGGCTCCACGTTCTCGGGCCCGGTCCGTGGAGAACACACTGATGAACCGCTCCGCATCTGCACTCACGGCAGCCTTCACGGCTGTCTTCCTCTCGACGACGGCGTCCGCCCAGGGCGCCTGGACCCGCCTGAGCCCGGCCGTCGAGCCGAGCCTCCGGGGCGGGATGTCGCTCTCCAGCGACGGCAGCTCGCTGCTGATGTTCGGAGGCCAGACCATCGGCACCGTCTTCCTCGATGAACTCTGGCGATTCGACGGGACCAACTGGACGAACATCACGCCGACGACCGGGAGTCCCGCGCCGCGCGACTGGCACGGTCAGGCCTTCGACCTCGGACGCGGCAAGCTGATCGTGTTCGGCGGTCGCGACCAGGGTGGTCCGATGAGCGACACGTGGGAGTTCGATGGGACGACCTGGACCCAGCTGTCGCCGATCACCGTCCCGCCAGCGCGCTTCAGCCCGGCCATCTGCTACGACATCGTCCGCGGTCGGATCGTGATGTTCGGCGGCGCGGCGGGCTCGATGACGCTGAACGACACGTGGGAGTGGGACGGGACCAACTGGAACCAGATCACGACCGCCAACTCGCCGCTGCCACGCCAGAAGCATCGGATGGTCTTCGACCTGCGCCGCAACCTGACGGTGATGCACGGCGGCAACCTCGGCGCTGGCCAGGGACGTTCGACCGAGACCTGGACCTACGACGGGACCGACTGGACCGTCGTCGCCGGTGCGGCCGCACCGTTCGGCACCGGCCTCGAGAACTACGGCATGGCCTACGACCTCGTCCGCGGCCGCTCGATCATCAACGGTGGGCTGAACAACTCCTACCGGTCGAAGACCTGGGACTGGGACGGCTCGAACTGGCTCGACCGCGGCAACTTCCTGAGCACGGGACTGACCGCGCGGACGGGCCAGGCGATGGAGTACCTGCAGTCGACCGGCAAGGTCTACCAGTTCGGTGGCTTCGCAGCCTCGACGTTCGTGTCCGAGACCTACGAGTGGAGCACGCCGACGGTCGCGCAGTTCCAGACGGTGGGCACGGGTTGCCCGAGCTCGCGTGGGCTGCCGGTCCTGGCGACGACGACGGCGCCGTGGGGAGGTGACCCTTTCACGCTGACGGTGGCCAACCTGGGCTCGAACATGCTGTCCTTCATGCTGATCGGCCTGTCGAACACGCAGTGGGCGGGCGGCAGCCTGCCGCAGTCGCTGGCGATTCTCGGCGCGCCGAGCTGCACGCTCGACACGAGCATCGACATCGGGCTCCCGGGCCTCGTCCAGTTCGGCGAAGCGCGCTACACGCTGACGATCCCGGACGATCCGGCGCTCTACGGGGCGACGATCTACGCGCAGGGGCTGTGCTACGAAGGCTTCACGCTGTTCACGACGGCCCGCGGCGACATCACGATCGGCGGCTACTGATTGCGTCCTCGACCCCCCGGGACCCGCCAGGAACGCGGCGAGCTCGGGGGATGGCCCGACACGACGTGTCTCCAGGCTGACTTCCGAACCCACGCATGACCCCACTTCGCGCTGCGCTGTCGTTCCTGCTGTTGCCGGTCCTCGCAGGATCTGCCTCGGCCCAGGCCAACCCCTGGACCTTCGTGTCGATCCCCGACTTCCAGAACAACGACATCGGGTCGATCGCCGATCCGCAGTCGCTGTTCCCGAACAACGTCACGCTGCCCGCCGGCTTCGTCGCGTTGAACCCGGCCTGGGACAGCTGCACCGCGAACTACGACGACTCGGTGGACTGGATCGTGTCGCGCCTCGCGGCCGAGGACCCGGCCTTCGTGACCGTCGCGGGCGACATGGTCATGGGGCACTGGGATCGGAGCTCGGACGGGCGCAACGTGTTCGGTCGGCTCGACACCGATGCCAACGCGCGGGCCGCGGTGAACCGGGCGGCGGACTACTACTACGACATCTGGTTCGGCCGCTTCGACCCGGCGCGCAACACGCACCTGTCGGCGGTCCTCACGGCCATGGGCAAGCCGCTCGTGCCGATGGACGTCCACGGCGTCGTCGGCGACCACGAGCTCGGCGACAACAACTGGGGTGCGGGCACGCTGAAGTCCCGCCTCGTCGTCGACTACAAGCTCGCGTTCGAGCGCTGGTTCACCCGCCTGCCGGCGGGCCCGGGCAACAGCAGCTACCGCTACGTCTCGCGTCCGGTCGGCACGAAGTACGAGGGCACGGCCTACGCCTTCCAGCGCCAGAACCTGCTGACCGTCGTCGTCGACGAGTTCCGGCAGGACAACCCGGCGACGAGCTTCGGCTCGGCGACCGGCAGCGTGCGGGCGACCGTCGATGACGGGCAGCCGGGCACGACCAACGATGATCAGCTCGCGTGGCTCGACTCCGTCCTCGCGGCCGGGCGCGCCAATCCGACGGTCGACTTCATCATCGTCCAGGGTCACATGCCGGTGTTGCGCCCGGTCCGCGCCCGCAACTCGAGCAACCTCGGCGTCGTCGATGTCAGCGGAGCCGCTGAGTACGACACGCTGCTCTGGCAGACGATGTCGCGGCACAAGGTCGATGCCTACTTCTGCGGCGAGGTCCACGACGTCACGCTGTCGCGCTACGGCGGCGTCACCCAGGTCGTGCACGGGGCGCTGATCGGCAACCACTCGCCGATCAACTACCTCGTCGTCGATGTGCATCCGGATCGTCTGGAGCTCACGTGCAAGGAGATCCAGGTCAACCTCGCGACGGGCTCGTCACTCTGGCAGACCGGCGGCAACCGGCCGCGCTCGGACTTCGACATCACGGCCTCGTCGCGCGCGGCGGGCTACGCCACCGTCGGTCGTGCGACGCTGACCAAGGTTCCGGGCGGCGGCTCGATCGTCACGCTGGCCAACGGCAAGCTCGCGCCCTACGGCACGTTCGAGAACGGCCAGGGCGACTACCTGCTCGACCTGCCCCTCGACCAGCTGGTCAACGGGACCTACCCGAACGCGGCCGGCGCCGTGAACGCGGGCGTGCCCGAGGGCAGCGTGCGCACGGTCCAGGGAGTGCGCGGACAGGGCGTCTCGATCGGCCCGGGCAACGACCGCGTCGTGGCTGGCGGGCTGGCGATCAGCGGCACGCGCGAACGGACGATTTCGCTGTGGGCGCGAACGACCGCGCCGGGGCTCGTGACGGTGGCGACCTTCGGTTCCAACGTGACGGGCGCCAAGTGGGACATCGACATCGACGGCGCGTCCGGCGGTCGGCTCGAACTCGGCGTCGGTGGTGGTCGGACCACGGGTCAGGGTCCGAGCGTCAACGACGGGCAGTGGCACATGCTGACCACGGTGCTGCCGACGGGCGCGACGAACCTGTCGAACGTGCGGCTCTTCGTCGACGGCGCGCTCGCCTATACGGGTTCCGGCAACCGGGCGCTGTCGACCGGAGGCGGCGACTTCATCCTCGGCCACGCAGCCAACGCCGACTGGTTCCAGCAGTTCACGGGCGACATCGATGAGGTCGTCGCCTGGAAGCGGGCCCTGTCGGACGGGCAGGTGAAGTGTCTCTACGACATCACGCTGGATCCCACGCTCGGCTACTCGTCCCGCGAGTTCGAGAGACTGCTCCAGGTCTACGACCAGCAGAACCCCGAGGTCGTGCTCGGGAACTTGACGTGGCGGCGCGCGACGGGTCTCGCCGGTCCAGCGGGACTCCGCGTTCTCCAGGCGGGTGTGCGCTACGAGTTGGTCTTCGATGCCGCGACCGGTGAAGGCCTGAAGGTCGTCGTGCCGAGCCGCAAGGAGTACTTCGGTGCGGGCTGTCCCGGCTCGAGTGGCGTCACCCCGGACATCCTGGTCGGCGGGGACCCGGTCGTGGGTGGCGCGCTGTTCGCGATCAACCTGCTCGGCGCGCGTGCGACGACGCCGGCGGTCCTGCTGCTCAACTTCGTGCGCAGCGACCTCGCCATCGGCAACGGGTGCACGCTCTACCCGGCGTCGCCAGCGATCGGGCTCCAGGCTCTGACCAACTTCGGGGGGCAGGCGTTCTTGGGTTTCGCTCTTCCGCCGAACCCGTCGCTGCTCGGGGCACAGATGTTCGGGCAGTGGGCGGTGGCCGACCTCGGCGGTGCGGCGGGTCCCGGTCTCGCGGCGTTGACGGGCGGGCTGCGGCTCGTCTTCGGCGACTCGTGACGAGGCCTGGAGCAGCGGGGTAGACTCGCGGCCCCGTGACTGCCAGCGATCACCAGCACGAGCCGAACCCGTCCCGCCGTGCGGTGCTCGGCGCAGGTATGGGCGCCTGGGCGCTCGGGGATCTGCTGTCGACCGAGCGGAACCAGGGCACCCTGTTCCGCCCGCGCTGTCGGCGCGTGATCTGGCTCTTCCAGAGTGGAGGGCCCTCGCAGCTCGATCTCTTCGACCCCAAGCCCGAGCTCGTCCGCCGGAACGGCGAGGACCTGCCTGCTTCGGTGCGGATGGGTCAGCGGCTGACGGCCATGTCCGGCAACCAGGCATCGCTGCCGATGGCGGGCTCGATCTTCCGCTTCGCCCAGCACGGCGAGAGTGGGGCGTGGATCAGCGAAGCGCTGCCCGAGACCGCGAAGATCGCCGACAAGCTCTGCATCGTCCGCTCGTTGCACACCGAGGCGATCAACCACGATCCGGCGATCACGTTCTTCCAGACGGGTTCGCAGATCCCCGGCAGACCTTCGATCGGCTCGTGGCTCGACTACGGACTCGGAAGCCCGAACAAGGACCTGCCCGCGTTCGTCGTGCTCGTGACGAAGGACAAGGGCGGCCAGCCGATCTACTCGAGGCTCTGGGGCGCGGGTTTCCTGCCGGCCCGCCACGAAGGCGTGCAGTTCCGCGCGGGCGCCGATGCTGTGCTCTACCTCGAGGACCCGGCGGGCATCGACCGGGCGAGGCGTCGCCGGATGCTCGACACGCTGCGGGAGCTGCACGAGGTCCAGCGCGAGCGCGAGCAGGACCGTGCGATCGACGCACGGATCGACCAGTTCGAGCTCGCGTACCGGATGCAGGCCTCGGTGCCCGAGGTGGCCGACCTGTCCGACGAGCCGGAGTCGACCTTCGCGCTCTACGGCGAAGATGCGCGGAAGCCGGGGACGTTCGCTGCGAACTGCGTGCTCGCCCGACGCCTCGCCGAACGCGACGTGCGCTTCGTGCAGCTGTTCCACCGCGGCTGGGACCAGCACGGTGGCCTGCCGAACGGCCTCCGGACCCAGTGCCGCGAGACGGACCGCGCTTCGGCTGCGCTGGTCGTCGACCTCGAGCGGCGCGGGCTCCTCGACGACACGCTCGTCGTCTGGGGCGG